>JBKBIS010000100.1:0-6455 GCA_046294145.1 Brevinematales bacterium
GGGGTGTGTGATGGAGTATTTTGGTCCTGGAGCCCGTACCCTTTCAGCAACTGGGAAGGCTACTATCTGTAACATGGGAGCTGAACTGGGAGCCACTTCGTCGGTTTTCCCCTATGATGAGAAAATGGCTGAGTATTTGCGAAAGACAGGGCGGGAAGAAGTGGCTGTTATGGCTGATGAGGTGGCCGAACACCTTCGTATGGATGAAGAGGTAGAAAAAAATCCACACGTTTTTTATGATCAGGTTATAGAGATTGATCTCTCTTCATTGGAACCCCATCTCAATGGGCCTTTTACCCCTGATCTGGCTCATCCTGTTTCCACTATGCGAGAGGCTGTTGAGAAGGAGAATTATCCAGCTGAAGTAAGTGCCGGGCTTATTGGGAGTTGTACAAACTCAAGTTATGAAGATCTTTCGCGGGCTGCTTTTATTTTGCGCGAGGCTATGAAAATGGGGATAAAACCAAAAGCAAAACTCTATCTTAGTCCTGGTTCTGATCAGATTCGGGCTACCCTTGAGAAGGATGGTATACTTGATGTGTTTAGACAGGGAGGGGCGGTGATCCTTTCTAATACATGTGGACCTTGTATTGGTATGTGGGATCGTTATGATATGGCTCCCAATGCGAGAAATACCATTGTGACTACCTTCAATCGCAATTTTGCCAAAAGGGCCGATGGAAATCCCAATACCTATGCTTTTGTAGCAAGTCCTGAAATGGTTGTAGCAGTTAGTCTTGTGGGAAGGCTTGATTTTGATCCGGCACGGGATACAATTCAGCTTTCAAATGGGAGTGAAGTGTCTCTTCCAGAACCTCGGGGGGAGGAACTTCCGGAGGTGTTTTCTAGAGAAATTTCCTTTGGACTGCTTCCTCCTGCGGAGGAGCCAAAGAGTGTTCGAATTATTGTGTCTCCGACAAGCGATAGACTTCAACTTCTTGATCGTTTTTCACCGTGGAACGGAGAGGATTTCAAGAATTGCCGGGTGCTTATGAAGGTTTCTGGAAAGTGTACCACTGATCATATTTCGATGGCTGGACCATGGCTTAAATATCGTGGACACCTTGATAATATTTCCAACAATCTTCTTCTGGGAGCAACCAACGCTTTCACAGGGGAAACAGGGAAGGTAAAAAATCTTCTCACAGGGGAGTATCAAACTCCTGCTGAGGTGGCTCGTGTGTACAAAGCCAGTCATATTTCCTGGGTGATTATTGGGGATAGAAACTATGGGGAAGGTTCAAGCCGGGAACATGCTGCCATGGAACCAAGATACCTTGGCGGGGTGGCGGTGATAGCCAGAAGTTTTGCCCGTATCCATGAGACCAATCTCAAAAAACAGGGGCTTCTTGCTCTTACCTTTGTCAATGAAGATGATTATGAGAAAGTTCGAGAGGATGATAGGATCGATATTCCGGCTACTGCTCTTCAAAGCGGGAAAATTCTTGAGATTGTTCTTTACCATAGTGACGGCACAAGTGAGGTGATACCTTGTCAGCATACCTACAGTGATACACAGATAGCATGGTTTCGAGCAGGGAGTGCATTGAATCTTATTACCCAGCAGGGGAAGAAGTGATGAAGGGAAGTATTGTTATTCTTGATTTTGGTTCTCAGTATACGCAGCTTATTGCAAGGCGGATTCGTGAACTTGGGGTATTTTCTGAGATTTATCCGTATACGCTTTCTTTAGAAGAACTGAAAGCTATGGAGCCGGCTGGTATTGTACTTTCTGGTGGACCATCGAGTGTATCTGATTCGCATGCTCCCATGATTTCTCCGAAGATTTATGAACTGGGTATACCTATTCTTGGTATTTGTTATGGCATGCAACTTACGGCACATCTTCTTGGAGGCAAGGTAGAAAAAAGTCTTCATCGAGAGTATGGCAGGGCGTTTCTTGATCTTCTCAAAAAAGATAGCCTTCTTTTTCAGGGAGTGCGGTATAATTCAGTGATATGGATGAGTCATGGGGATTCTGTACTTGTCCTTCCGGAGGGTTTTGAGATAGTGGCAAAAAGCCAGGATGGGGCACTCACTGCTATAGAGCACAAGACAAAACCGATTTATTGTGTGCAGTTTCATCCTGAGGTAGCTCATACTGAGGATGGACGTATTCTTCTTTCTAACTTTGTGAAACTTATTGCCAGGGCTTCGATGAACTGGACCATGGAGAATTTTGTGGAAAAAACTATTCAGGAGTTGCAGACAAAATGTGGGGGAAAACGAGTAGTGCTTGGGGTCAGTGGTGGAGTGGATTCTACGACGTTGGCTGTTCTGGCTCATCGAGCTCTTGGTACAGATGTCAAGGCAATCTTTGTTAATAATGGGCTTTTACGTTATCAGGAGGCAGAAGAGGTGCTCTATAACCTGAGGGAGAGATTGGGGCTCACAGTGGAATATATTGATGCGACTGATCGTTTTCTCTCTGCCCTTGAGGGAATAACTGATCCGGAACAGAAAAGAAAGATTATCGGAAAAGTATTTGTGGATGTCTTTTATCATGGACTTCATGATTTTGATTTTCTTATCCAGGGGACTTTGTATCCCGATGTGATTGAGTCCAATGCAGTCAAAGGTCCTTCTCAGACAATCAAAACGCATCATAATCGTGTGAAGGAAGTTGAGGAGCTTGAGAAACAAGGTAAAATCCTTGAACCTTTCAGGTTTCTTTTCAAGGATGAGGTGCGGGAAGTGGCCAGGATCCTAGGTATACCTGAGGATATTCTGGGTAGGCATCCTTTTCCTGGACCAGGTCTGGCTGTTCGTATCTTAGGAGATATTACCCGGGAAAAGCTGGACATCCTTCGAAAGGCAGATCATATTTTTATCTCTGAACTTAAGGCGAGTGGTTATTATGACAAGGTATGGCAGGCGTTTGCCGTTTTTCTTCCCATTCGAAGTGTGGGCGTGATGGGAGATGAACGCTCCTATGGACATGTGATAGCTTTGCGAAGTGTAACAAGTTTCGATGGTATGACAGCTGAGTGGGGGAGACTTCCCCTTGAACTTCTTGACAGGGTGGCGAATCGTATTGTGAGAGAGATTTCGGGTATAAACAGGGTTGTCTACGATATTACCTCAAAGCCACCTGCCACCATCGAGTGGGAATAAAGCTGGAGGAGGGAGGTATGTCGAAAAGGTATGCCCTGGTTTTAGGGGGAGGCGGGGCAAAGGGGGCCTATCATATTGGTGTATGGAAAGCGATCCGAGAGATGGGTATTGGTCTTGAAGCAATTTTTGGGACATCGGTAGGGGCTATCAATGCCTGTCTCATTGGTCAGGGGGATTATTTTTGTGCGGAACAACTCTGGTCGAATCTCTCTATTAGCCGGGTTCTTGCCCTTCCACCAGAATTGCTTCAAGATGGGCGTTTTGTTCTCACCAAAAAGAATCTTCCCGTTTTGCAAAATTTTTTGAAAAATAGCCTGAGAGAAGGGGGACTTGATACTCAGCCCCTTCGTCAGCTTATTGAAACTTATCTTGATGAACCAAAGCTTCGACGAAGTGGTCTTGATATAGGGCTTATTAGTGTGAAACTGAATGATTTCTCTCCTCTGAAGGTTTTTCTTTCAGAAACAAAGCCGGGAACATGGGCTTCCTATCTTTTAGCCAGTGCAGCGTTTCCTGGATTCAAAAGTCCACGGATTGGCGGTGTTAGTTTTATTGATGGAGGTCTGTATAACAATCTTCCCCATGAATTGGCCAAGCAAAGGGGGTATCGTAAGATTATTGTCGTAGACAATTCTGGAATAGGCAATAATCGTCTCCCTGAGGTGGCTGGAACAGAAACTGTGTATATCAAAAACACTATGAACTTTGGGGGTGAATTTGATTTTGTCCCGGAGATTCTTCAAAAATGGATAAAGTTGGGATATTATGATGCCCTTCAGACCTTTGGTGTCATTCAGGGCAAAAGGTATTTTTATCGAAAAAATCCCAGAGCATTAGCAAGATTGGATAAACTTCTTCTTGCTCCAGGACTTGTGAGCCATCTTTCTCATGTTTTTACTAAAGAACAGGTCCCTTTTTCTTCTGAGACTTGGCAACAGGAGGTCCGACGACATCTTCCTGATGAGTATGCCTTTTTGCCTTCTTTAACGGAGGCCTTGATGGAATATGCGGCTTATGTTCTCAGTGTTCCTCGCCTTTTTCTGTATGAATGGAATGACTGGGAAAAAACACTGAAAAAACATGTCTATGATTGGAGTGGCAAAATATCAGCTGTCTCTTTTTTTACTGATCTCATCAAGGGAAAGAAGACACATTTTCCTCTTGAGGTACTTAAGATTTTGTTTCTTGCATCTGATAATCTTTTGTCATAAGCTCCTGCCATAGTTCTGCAATGGTTTTGCCAAGTTTTGGGTGGACAAAAGAGGGATCTATGTCCATGAGTGGTCTGAGAACAAAGAGACGATTTTGAAGATCAGGATGAGGTATCAAGAGGTGTGGTGTGTGAATAACCACTTGATCATAAAAAAGAATATCAAGGTCAATAGTTCGTGGTCCCCATTTTTCTGTACGCACTCTTCCTAGTTGCTTTTCTATCTGGAGCAGATGAACAAGAAGTTCTTCGGGGGAGAGATTTGTTTCCATCCTTACTACCATATTGATAAAATCTGGTTGATTGATAACTCCGTATGGTTTTGTTCGATATACATGAGAGAAATACAAATTTTTTCCTAACATGGAAAGGTATTCAAGGGCTTTTCGAATATGTTTTTTTCTGTCTTCGAGATTTGAACCTATACCGATAAAAGTTATTGGCATTAAAGATGGTCTCCTTTGGAATGAAGGTCAACGTCCAGTAAGGGCAGAGAAAAACGTTCAATGAGCCATGCCCCGATGGGAGAAGTGATAAGGATAGCCGTGACGGCCAGAGCTAATATGATTTCTCCCCCGGGAATACCATAAGCGAGTGGTACACTCCCCAATGCTGCCTGGACGGTGGCTTTGGGAAGATATGAAATTACACAAAAAAGCTTTTCTTTCCAGTGGTAAGAGGTTCTGGCAGTGGCCAGGAGAACCCCTATAGAGCGGAATATCAGACCACCCAGAATAATGGCGATACCCAGGAAACCTAATTGTAAAATATGCTTTGGATTTACTGCCATACCTACTAAAACGAAAAGTATAATTTCAGCAGCTACCCACAGCACGTTGAGTTTTCGAGCCACTTCGTGGGCGACACGAGGCGCTTTCTCTAAGAGTATAAAACCCATCATGACCACGGCTACCAGGGCTGAGGCGTGAAGAATATCTCCCACCTGCATGGCCATCAGAGCCATCATAAGGATAAGAATAGATTTTTCCGTAGCACGAATTTTGGTGTAGTGCTTTTCAAGATAGGAAGAAAGAAGCCACCCTGTGAGAGCTCCTACGAATGCCCCAATTCCCACACTCCAGGGAAGAACCCAGGTCATAGAAAGAAGACTTGTTGTTTGTCCTCTGGCCAGGGAAAGAGCTAGAGAGAAAAAGGTAACAGCCACGACATTGTCAAGGGAGGTGGCTGCCAGGACCATGGTAGGGATGTCTTTTTTCTTGCCTATTCCAGACTGTTTGAGTTCAAGCATGGCAGGAACTACCACCGCAAGAGAAACAGCGGAAAGAATGCATGAGGTGAGAAAGGCTATACTCCACGAAAAGCCCAATACAAAGTGGAGTAAAAAAGAGAGTCCCATCATCTCAAAAATAGCAGGTATCCATGACATAAAAAAGGCTGTCCAGCCATGACGATTGAGGGCTTCTTTTTGTATTCCCAGCCCCCCCCGGAGAAGAATAACGACAAGGGCTAAGGACTTGAGAAAAGGCTCTGTTTTTTTGAGGATATCCATACCTTCTCCGCCAAAGTGAACCATGCCCCAGTCAGAACGAATGAGTATACCTAAAACAATACCCCATGCAAGCATCCCGATAGGGGCAGGTAGTTTGAACATACGAAAGAATCTCCCTCCAGCCCACCCCCCAACCATGATGAGGATCACAAGAATATTGAGCATAACAGACCTCCTTGCTGAGAAAGAACCCTGCCTCAACCCACTTTTCTCGGATCCTGTCAGGGGCGGCTTATAGTTTTTTGATGTTTGTTTTTAGATTTCCTTCAGGAGGAGGAAATCCAGTCCAGAAATTTTCATGCCTTTTTTGAGGACAAAGGTTCTTCCAGTGGCAAGGTTTTTTATCTTTTTGTTTTCGAGAGTGGGGAGGGGTATCTCTTCCTTGTCTGTGGAAAAGTTAATAATCACCCACGATATGTCACTCCCATCGACCCGTTTGTAGATGAGGAGATTAGGGTTATCATTGGGTACTATCTCAAGCATTTCAGAACGAAACTCTTTGTTTTCTTTTCGGACGGTGATAAGGGTTTTGTAGAGAGATAAAAGGGAATCTCTATTTTTGAGCTGAGACTCAATATTTACACCACTTTTCACAGAAGGCATGGAGAACCAGGGTTTGCC
>JBKBIS010000101.1:0-6424 GCA_046294145.1 Brevinematales bacterium
CTGTTAAAATAGATATAAGAATTAGTGTCAAAGTTTTAAGTGCATTTGTATTAATTCCTAAAGTTTTTGCCTGATCTTCTCCAAGGGAATAGACATCAAGATTAAAACTTATAATAATTGAAAATAAAAAAGAAGGTATATCCATATTTATCCTCGAGTATATTGTAGAAAAAAAACACACATTTTGCAATATTGTGATTATTTTTCCTTATGAAATAGAATCCTTATTTCCACATGTGATAGGAAAAGAAACAAAACAGAATTCTTTTTTTCTACTTCTTTTCTAGTACCCGAAAAAAAATAGTTGTTTTTGAAAACATGAGAGCCAGGCATGGCTATTTCCCTGTTTCAGCCAGGCAAGAGGTATGAGCCACAACAAACTCATCATCCCCCTTGGTATTCTATGGGAAAAACTCTCTGGTAGTTCAGACCTTTTTGTGTCTAACTTTATAAACTTTACCAACCTTCAACTCTTCACGTATGAGAGAACAATATTCATAAAAAAATTTTTCCAAAAAAGGGCTTTTTTACTTGACAGAATAGAATCTTTAGTAATAATATAGATAACCAATTTAGGGGAGGATTTTCTATTATGAGAGACTACCTGGATCGATCCTACTCGGATGATGCAGAATTCGAAGACTTTGATGACCTCGACTACATGAACGATTTCCTGACAGAAGAGGACGAAGAAGAACTGGATGAGTTTACCGACGAATATGACGAACTTGAAGACATGTATGCCGATGATGAGGATGAGTTCTCTGACGAATCAGGAGAGGTTGAGGCAACCTTTATCTGTGAAGACTGTGGACACAAATGGACCGATTATATCTCCGAGTTGGATGATGAAAATGACTTTGTCGATGTTTCCTGTCCTATGTGTGGATCCTCAAATGTTACTCAGGAATAGCCTCCTGTTATCCTTGGAATGATAACGGGGCTGTCGCAAGACAGCCCCTCTCTTTATAATGAAAGCTCTCAAGTAAAAAAGGTTGCGGTTTTGGAGGTTTCTTGGTATAATGGTAGGGGGAAAAACTCAAAAAGAGGGAAATATGCCACGATATGTTCTTGTTTTTTTTGCAAGTCTTCTGTTTTTTTCAGAAGCAGGTGCGCAAGAAACAGAATGGGAAAATCTTCTTGAATCATCTTCTCGCTCAGAATATACCCGTTTTTTGAAAGCCTATCAGGATATGGATTTCGTCTCGTCTGAGAAAATTCTTTTTCGCCTCTTGAAGAAAAACCCCTCCAATACTGTAATTCTTTTCAGCTATTATTTTCTTTCTCAACAGGAGAGCTTTGGTGTAGAAGCCATTGATTACGGTCTGGCTCAAAACCTGAACCTTTATACAAGACGCATCCTTTCTTCCAATCTTCCCCTGGCTGATTTTCTTTCTCGCTACATAGAAAACCCAAAAGATCGTTTAATCACCTTGATCGAAATGGAATCCCAGCTCAAGTATGTCAACTGGTTAGTTCGTCTCGAGATTATCAAAGAACACGTCGCTCGCAACCGGGATTATGCAGCCGCTTTGGACAAACTTTCTGATCTCATCGCAAGATATCCAGGATTTCCAATTCTTCACTATTATCGGCTTTTTTTCCTTCTCAAACAAAGAGACTGGGAGGCTTTTGATAGTACCCTCACCAGGTCTCTTAAAATCCTCCCGAAACACCCAGAGATTCTCAGAATTGCTGGAATAGGAGCCATGGAGAGGAAACGATTGGACGAAGCCATTCGATACTATGAACGAGCCATCCAGGCCAATTCTCTCTGGCATGCCGATGGTCTTCTCGAACTCTGCCGCCTGTATATGGAAACAAAAGAATTCCAGAAAGCCAATGCTCTCATCCAAAAAGCACGAAAACTCTACCCATGGAAACGTGAACTCGGTGTAATAGAACAACAACTTCTCTTCAGGTGGTAGGAGGAGGAAGATGAGAATACTTATCACAGGTATAAGAGGAACCATAGGCCAGCATCTGAAAAACTTCCTTGAAAAAATGGGTCATGAAGTCTACGGATGGAATAGACAAGAAATCCCCATTGACAATTATATGGCTATGGAGAGTTTTATACAGGAAATAGCGCCAGATATTCTTTTTCATCTTGCTGCTCCCTCTCAACCCACAGGAAAACCCAACGAAAACTGGCTTGTCCATTATGAATGGAGTAGCGAACTGGCATGGATCACCCACAAATGCGGAATTAAGTTTCTTTTTACCAGCACCGTCCAGGTCTTCTCTGATACAGCCAGGGGACCTTTCACTCCAGAGTCCCAGCCAGACAATGATTACGGCTATGGTTTTGAAAAACGAATGGCCGAACAGCGAATTCTCTACCAGAATCCTCAGGCTTATATTGCCAGACTTGGATGGCAGATTGATACAAGCACAAGTGGCAATCAGATGGCTGCTTATTTAGAAAAGAAACATACCACAGAAGGCAAGATTTTTGCCAGTACACGGTGGCTTCCTGCAGCCTCTTTTCTCGATGATACCGTCCAAGCCCTCTGGAAGATAATCACTCATCATCCACCCAACATCTATCTTTTAGACTCCAATCGTGGATGGAATTTTTATGAAATAGCCAATGCTCTCAAAAAACTCCTCAAAAAAAGGTGGATCATTTTCCCCGATGACAGTTTTGTCTATGACCAGCGAATGATTGATCCCCGTATCCCTCTACCCCCTCTTTCCGATCGTCTGAAACACCTCAAACCAATTCAATAGGGGAAAGACTATGGCAAAACAAAAAAAATCCTGGCTAAAGAAAATCCTGCAACTCCTTCCCTCTGGCACCAGAAAGAAAAAGAAAAACCCCATTCGGCAGGTCTTTTTTGGCATCAGAGCGCGCTGGCTCTTTCTCTTAGGGCTTCTTCTTTTTATTACCATAGGAGTTTTCACTCTTCTCATATATCTTTCTCAGAGTAGCATCATCGCTCAAGAAAAACAACAAAAAGCTCGTGCCCTCACCGAAAGTCTAAGTACAACCCTTCAGTTATACCTTGACAGTGAAAAACAAAGCACCCCTACTGAACAGGCTTTGAAACAATCTTTTATCTCCAATGAAATTGCTCGTTTTATGGAAATAAATCCTGATGTTATTTCTGTCTACGTTTATAACCGTAACGGAAAAATGGTTTTCTCCCACCAAAAAATACGAGAAAAGAGACCACCTTATCTTCATCTTCTTGCCCACATGACAGGAACCAATGAAACATCAAGCCGGGATTATATCGCCATCTCAACGAACAAAAGCGAGAAAAGAATCATCAAAAAGAGATACAGGCTTCTTTCCTCTCCTGTACGTGCTCAATTCGGAGAACTCATGACCATCAACAGAGACTTTGATACCATTCTTGTTCCCTATCATAAAAATGGACTTACCGATGAACAAAGAAAAAAGACCTACAGAGATCTCTACAAACGCTATGAAGAATGGCTACCATCCTATCTTCACCCATCCAATTTTACCACCAATGATGACGTTGTTGCCTGGAGTCTGGACAATCTCTTTTTAGAATCTTACAAAGCCATATTTGCAAAAAAAGGCCACACTCTTGACAAAGATGATCGCTGGCTTTTACGAGACGTCTGGCTACCCGGCTCCTTAAGAGATCTTCAGGACGCCCTTCAGCGCCGCAACGTGGGAGCCATTAAATCCACCGATGAGAAGATTTTCCAGCGACTTTCCATCCTTCGAGAATACGGGGAACGCTTCCGCTTTCTTGGAAATGTCATAGTGGTATATGACCTTGACCAGATCCAGGCCAACATCCAGCAAAATATTTCTATTGCGTTTCTTCTTGCCATCATCATTTATCTTTTCAGTATACTGGCCGTGTACTGGCTTTCTGGCATTATGGTTCGTCAGATCAAACTCTTAGAAAAATGGGCTTTAGAAGTCAGTGAAGGAAACCTGTCAATTTCTGTGGACATCAAAGGTGGACACGAAATTGGAAGATTGGCAGATGTCTTTCAAATGATGCTTGAAGAACTTATCTCCAAGTATCACCTGGAAAAATTTGTTTCCCGATCCACAAAATCCATGATAGAACAAAAAGCAGACGAGACCCTTGACCTTGGCACTCATGACAGGAAAAATCTGGCTTTTCTTTTCAGTGATGTTCGAGGATTTACCACTTTTTCTGAAGAAAATGACCCTGAAGAGGTGATTACTATCCTCAACGCTTACTTTGACAGACAAACAAAAATCATCCGTCGCTACCGGGGGGATATCGATGATTTCGTTGGGGATCAGATTATGGCTCATTTTGGTGGAGAAAAAAGAGCGGACACAGCTCTTCAAGTGGCTATTGAAATCATGAAGGATATCGAAACATTCAATCAACAGCGAAAAAAACAAGGTCTCCCTGTCTTTGAGATTGGGATTGGTATACATATTGGGAATGTGGTGGTAGGAAATATTGGTAGTCACTTCCGTATGGATTTTGCCTGTATAGGAGATGCTGTCAATACAGCATCCAGACTCTGTTCTCAGGCTCAGAGTGGGGAAATCCTTGCCTCTGTGGAGATCCTCTCTGAAGCAAAACGCACCTATCCCACAGAAGAAATCCCGCCTCTTACTCTCAAAGGGAAAAAAGAACCCTTTGCTGTGAGGCGGATTCTCTGGAGGAAAACATGAAACACTTCACATTTCGTCTCCAGAAACTCCTTGAAATCCGACAAAAAAAAGAAGACCAACAAAAGATTATGCTAGCAAAGGCAAGTGGAGAGTACCAGAAAGAACTGCGTAAACATCAAGCCATCCAAGAAAACGAACATAACCTCAGAGAAACGGTAAAAAAAGACATCAAACAAAACCCGAAGTCTCTTGATCCTGCCAGACTCAGGTGGTTGGACTACTACGGATGGCAATCCAAAAAGATCGAAGGAGACATCCTGAAGGAAATTGAAAAAAAACGTCAGGCCATGGAAAAAGAACTCGCCCTTTACACCAAATTCCGTCAGGAGAAACGAGCCGTCGAGATTCTCAAAGAAAAAGCCTGGCAAGCTCATCAGGAAGCCACCCTCAAAGAAGAACAACAGATTCTTGATGAACTCTCCCAGACAATTACTAACAAAAACAAAGAATATGCCGATAAAGACAGAGAGGTCAGAGGAGGGGATAAGCCATGATAGAAGGTATTCAATCAGTTTACCAGCGTATCACAGAAATTCAAGCCAGAATGCGAGAAATTCAAAGCCTTGCTCGTATCCAGCCGATAGAATCGCCTTCTGAAACACCTACTTCTTCCCAAACAAGGAGTTCCTCATCCACCCAGAGCTTCTCTGAAATCTTGAAAGAAATGTTGCAGGAATCAAATAATTCCACAGGAACTCTTGAAGATGGATTAGGTCAGAGTATAAACCAGTTAATAGGAAACAAGCAGGAAAAAAATGCTCTTCTCAATGCCCTCTACCAAATAAACCAGAAACCCACCTCTCCGTCGATCGAAACCATTATCCAGGAGGCTGCCGAGAAGTACCGTGTAGACCCTGCTCTGATCAAGGCTGTTATCCAACAGGAGTCGCAATTCAATCCCCGGGCTGTTTCACCCAAGGGGGCAATGGGACTTATGCAACTCATGCCAGATACAGCCACTGCTCTTTCTGTGGAAAACCCATTTGATCCAAAAGAAAACATTATGGGAGGCACCCGTTACCTCAGGCTCATGTTAGATAGATTTAACAACAATCTTGTCCTCTCCCTCGCGGCCTACAATGCCGGTCCCTCTGCTGTAGAACGATTTGGTGGCATCCCTCCCTATCAAGAAACCCAGGATTACATCAAAAAAGTGCTTGCCTATTATGACGCCTACAAAAATCTCTAAAAGGTGATATTTTATGAGTCGAAGTAAGCGAATTCTTTTTCTTCTTTTGATAAACCTTGGACTTGTTATTCTCTCTATATATTTTCTTGATATGTTAGAGATTCTTGACTACAGGCAAATATTCTCCCAGATTCCCTTCCTCAGGGAGAGTTTTGTCGTGAAGATTGAAAATCCTTTTCTTCTAGAAAAATTAGAACTCGAAAAAAAATGGCTTCTCTTAGAAGAAAAACAACGAAACCTTGTCGATGCAAAACGTGAAATGGAAAAGGCTTTTCTCATGATCACCCAAAAACAGGAAGAACTTGCTCAGGAAAAAGAAAACATCCAAAACATGATCGCTCAGTTTGAACTCGCCAAACAAAATCAAGCCACCTACGAAAAACGTGTGGAAGAAATTGCCGCCCAGATCGAAAACATGCCCCCTCAAAGTGCTGTAAAAATCCTTGAGAAACAAGAGGATGAAATGCTCATTGATATCCTGCGTATGATGGAAAAACGCGCTCAGACGGCAGGAAAACGTTCCATTGTTCCTTATCTTCTTTCTCTTATGGACCCTGAACAATCCGCCCGCATTCAGAGAAAAATGT
>JBKBIS010000102.1:0-6416 GCA_046294145.1 Brevinematales bacterium
CCAGCTTCTTCAGGTGGCCAAAAGAACTTAGTCGAGTTCTGTGGCAAGCTTTTCTCGTGCTTGCGCATGGCGCACGTCTCATAACCGGCGCCGCTCACGAGATACTCGACGCCAGAGCCATCTGCAGAGAGTACGAGAATGAGCACTCGTCCACAAGAGTGTCTTGATGAACTTGTGATTGACGAAAGTAAAAGGCGCCTCAGAGATCTTGGTGGTTATGTGTCATCATACTTTTTCAAGAGTAGCAAATATTTTATGCATCATCAGCGCGTAAGGAAAAGGAAAGGGAGAGGAGAGGATCCGGGGCAAGTTTATAATGTCCACTGAGAGGATCGATAAGTGTGAGAGAAGTAGCAATGTCCCATGTGATCATAGGATGTACAGAAAATCCTGTGGAAGCTGGTTGAACGTCCAGAAGAGAAGGGATATCTATAGAGGCCACACACGCTTCTCCAATACCGGTACTGTGCGCTCCTGTGTCAACAAAATACCACGCTCTCCAGCCGTAGAGAAAGGTATATCCTGCGAAAAAGAAAATCAAAAGCAGTTTTTTACTCATGGTCAATTTTGAAACTTTCCATAGTTTTGTCCAGTTGTTGAATGGCTTCGAAGCTTTTTTCGATAGCCTCTCCAAGTTTGGCATAAGACTGATTGATAAAAGAGATGCCTTCCATGAGTCTCTGGCTAATGGAAGCTAATTTTTCAGCTGTTTCACTGAGATGGCCCATGATTTCGGAGAGAGAGGTATCATTGGACTCAATGATGCCTACATTTTCTTTGATAGCTTTGGCGACTTCTTCCATCTGAGAAAGTTCCTGTAAACTTGCCTCGGCTGTGGAGGTTTCTTGTCGAGCCATTCTGGCAATAGATGTGATCTGGGTGGTGGTAGAAGCCATCTCATCTTGCATTGTTTTGAAGATTTCGTTGAGTTTTTCATTGATGGTGGCTCCACGTTCGTTTCGTTGTTGCATCTCATGGATGAGAGATTCTATCTGACGGGCAGATTCTGCGGTATGGATAGCAAGTTCTCGTACTTCAGAGGCTACAATAGCAAAGCCTTTCCCATATTCGCCGGCATGAGATGCCTCTATGGCTGCATTCATGGCAAGAATGTTGGATTGATCAGAAATGTCCATAATAAGTTTTACAATCTCATAGACTTTTTTGTTGGTTTCCTGGATGCCTTTTGTAGCTTCAAGGAGATCTTGAAGACCCGAGGTGCCTTCGGTAATAACGCGAGAGAGTTTTTCAAATCGTTCTGTGGAGGAGAGTGTCATAGCAATCATCTCTTTGAAGGTTGAAGCCACCTTCTGAAAGGATTGAGATACATGGTCGAGGACGTCTTGCTGGTTCTGGAAGTTAGTGATAGCCTTTTTCACCTCTTGCATGGTCTGTCGGAATCGTATTGTAGCTTCTTTGATTACATCCACCTGAGCCTCATAATTTTCTCCAGCTTCCGTGATGAGATGAGTTACCTCTTCAGCCTCTTCGCGGGATTTTATCATGATGTTGTTGGTGATTTCTCCTGATTGTTTGACGATGCGCTGCATATCCTTGATAGTGATGAAGGTTTTCTGGAGTTTTTCCAGAATTTTATTGATACCGGCGGTCATTATACCCACATCATCAAAACTGATGATAAAAACCCGCTTAGCAAGATTCATGTCACCCTCTGAAAGTCGCATAATCTGGTTTCTGAGGTTGGAGATATGAGATTGGTTTTCCCAGAGAATGGTAGCGAGGAGAATGGCACCCATCAAAAGGAGAAAGCCTTCAATAAAAAGGAAATGAAAGATCCCTTCTTGAAAAGAGATGGTTTTGTTGGTGTGTATCAGATAATAAAGGTAATACATGGCTCCTATGGCACTGAAAACGGTTATAAAAAGAACAAGAAGAAACCCTGGCAGAAAGAGTTTGTGAAAGGTGGACTCGTATTTTTCGTTACTGTCTTCGAGGGAGGTGATACCCATGAGATATTTAGCTTCAAGCCAGGCGAGATTTACCATTCTGGCGGTGACAAGTCCATTGAGTATACCAAAACTCAGGGCAAGGATTAATCGACTCAACCAATAAAAGGGCATAAAAGGTTTGTGTTCAATGATAATTTCAGCGAAGAAGTTAAGGAGAGCTCCTGTGGCGTAGGCAAAAAACCCTACTACAAAAAGAAATCCCTGAATAGCATGGAATGATCGCATGGCTTTGTGTTTGAGCCAGTGAGGAATGTCCTCTCTCTTTTGAGCTAATTGTGTTGCTCTTGCTACAGGTCTGTAGAAAAGATACACAATAAAAGAACAAATAGGCCCTAAAATAGTTACCACAACGGCCATTTTTATCCAGAAGGAGATTTTCTCCTCTGGTGGCATAACAAACAAAAATGGAAGAATCACAGAGTACAGAAATATGGAAAGATAAATACTGAAAAACGTAGCTCCGATCACACGAAGAGTGATGGAAGATTTTTTCATCCGTGTTTGCTCCTTTAGGCAGTTTCTTTCTTATGTATCGACACAAGAAAACTGTATCTTGAAAAGGAACCAGAAAAAACAATTGTTTTTTCTGGTGATAGTTTACTGAAGTGTTTGCGTTCTTGATGGAAAGAAAAAGGGTACAACTATCATCTTTCTTTTTTCACAATACAAGTGAAAACTTCTGTTTCTTCTCCCACTCCTCTATCAAAAATACATTGCCAGCCATAGGTGTCAACAATATCAATGAGTTTTCCTATTTTGAGAGAGAGGGTGATGCAGAGAGTATCATCATTGCGTATAGCTGACTCAAGAGTGATATCAGGACTATTCAAATATGGAAATTTTTCTTTGATTTCATCAATAGTTACCATCTCCATATTCCCACCTCACTAGACACAGAGATAGTATAATGAGTATTTCAGAAAAAAGCAAATGGTGCCTAGAAATTTTTTATTCACATGGAAGATTTTTTAAAGTTGGCAGCGTGAGAGAATTTTAAAAAAGCCCCCTCGTCATCGGGGGCTTTTTTATTTCGTTAGGGGAGGGTGAGAGGTCCTACATCGTCCATGATCATAGGCCCATCTGGGTTTCCGCCTATGCGATAAGCCTTGGGTTCTGGTTCAATGGGGCGGTTAGCGCTTTCCATACCATCATAATCCCAGGTGGTAATATAGATTTTCATTCCGGAAATGTCTTTTGGGTTTTCAAAGGCGACGGAAGGATAGCGTAAAGTGATCTGACGTTTCTCCACATTGACGATGATTTTTGGTGAAGCACTCACCGGTGTTCCATAGTCCTTTTCACTGGCACCTTTACTGGAGAAAAGATTATTGTTCCAGCCACCGATCATGCTCATATAGTGCCAGGTGAAGTTGGCGGGTGCTTTTGCCTGTTGGCGGGGCAGGACGGTAGATCCCTCTCCTTTTCCCGGGAGAAAGAAGTAGATATAAAAGGTGACATGGTCAAAGCCGTTTTTGGGGTTCCAGACGGTACTGATAGGTTTTGCCATGGTGAGTGTGATCATGAGGTTATTTCTGGCACGAAAGATATCAACACCCTCAATATCCATCTGATGGTCGAAGGAAACATCTGTTGGATAGAGATAGTTTCCAAAGGGGCCTTTGTCATCGCCAATTGGATCCTTGATAGAAAGTACCTTTTTGTACTCTATTTTGACTTCAAAGGTGTAGGTGGGACTGAGCACGAAATCCCCATTAATCATTCCTCCGTAGATGGCGCCGCGGTGATTACCGTTATCCAGGGACTCGACAGGAAGGAGGACTGCCCATTCCCCTTTTTCATTGAGCGAAGCGGGGATGCCACTACTGATCCGTCCATCAATCACAAGAAGGATGTTGGAGATACCTTTTGCCTTGCCTTTGAGGATGATGTTGGTAGAGAGAGTTCGAGTCCCGGGTATGTCAAAGGAAAGAGAAGCAGGAGGGGTGATGGTAACATTGGTTTCTCGGATCATGGCCACGATGGTGGATCTTCCCTTGAGGATGAACGAAAGTTTTCCGGAGTTGTCAGTGATAAGAGGTTTCTGGATTTTTCTGGTGGAGTATAATACCTCAAGGACAGAAGGTCTTTTTGTTTTAAGGTCGAGATTATCTACCAGGGTATCTTCCTCAGATGTATTGAAGATGACCACGGCGGTTTCTTTCGTGTTTTTCATGAGGTAAGCAAATACTCCTGGACCTGTAGGATCATCTTTGATGGGTATGATATCTCCTCTGCGGAAGACCTCGTTGGTTTTTCGGAGGTTTGCCAGATCTGCAATGAACCTGTACATTTCACCGTCAGGGGAGAATCTCTCCTTTCCCCCAGAGCCGTATCCTGTGGAAAAGAGAGAGGCGCGAGTTTCTGTGAGCTTTTGTTCTGTTCCATAATAGATAACAGGAATGCCGGGAATGGTGAAAAGAAATACAAGGGCTTGTTTCAAAGCAGGAATACTTGCTCCTTGAAGGAAACGGTTCATATCGTGGTTGTCTATGAAGTTGAAGAGATAATGAATATCCCTGAAGTTTTTTTTGAGTGCTGAAAAGCGATACGTCATCAGGGATGTTTCTCCGCCTTCAGCAAAGACTCGCTTGATTTCCTGTTGAAGAGCAAAATTCAGGACACCATGAAGTTCTGGTCTTTCTGGTGTACCAAGGTAAGAACTGGCCTGTTTTTCGCAGTCATCTTGATAAGGTGTAGAGTTGAACCACGCCTCTCCAAAGGCAAAAAAGTTACTTTTGTTGAATTGTTTGGCTATGATGGCTACACCGGGAGTAGTTGTATCTTGGTCGTGGATAAAACGATGCCAGAAGGTATGATCTACATACATAATGGTATCGATGCGAAAGCCGTCTACTCCAACATTGGTGATCCAGTAGGTATAGGCCTCTTTGAGAGCCTTGATAACAAGTTCATTTGTGGTATTGAGATCGTCTAAATCAGAAAGTTGGTAGTAGATTTTTTGATATGGATCCTGGTAGTTTCTGATGGGGGGAGTCCAGTGGTAAATACCTAATTCCTTTTGTTTAAGATCCCTTGGATCTATCTGGTCAAAAGGGTAACGCTCTGGTCTGTCTGTGGGAAGTGAACGTGTATTCATGACAAAGTTTTCTGTCACGTTGGAAGGGTTGTAGGTATTGGTGTAGGTAAAAAAGTTTCCCACGTGATTGCAGACTATATCCTGGATGAGGTACATGCTACGTTTGTGAAGCATCACCGAGAGAGCCTGATAATCTTCGATGGTACCAAAGTGCTCATCCACAGAGAGAAAGTCTCTTGCCCAGTAGCCATGATATCCCCCATAATGGAGGAGAGGATCCCACCATTGATTGGCTACAGGTGGAGTAATCCAGATAGCTGTAGCTCCCAGTCCCTGAATATAGTCTAATTTAGCTGCAATACCTGCCAGATCTCCCCCTGAGAACTTGGCATTTTCTTTGGGATCGTATTCGCCGGCATTCATGTCGTTGTTGGCAGGATTTCCATCGTTGAATCGGTCGATCATGATGAAGTAGATAATCTGATCTCGCCAATCAGGGCTTGGAATGTGGAGATACTTTGCCTTGTCCTCTTCAGATACGGAGAGCGTTGGTCCTGCAATCGGTTTTTGAAGTTCTGTAGATTTTTTCATAGAAGAACTACATCCCATTCCTGCGAGAAGGCAGACAACACCAATAGTTCCTAATACCAAAAAACTTTTTCTTTTCATCTTTTTCCTCGTTTTGAAAATATGAGAAGAAGTATATGAGAATGGAAGAAAAAAGTCAAGAAAGAGGGTTAAACGTTGCGTCTTGGAGTGGAACATCTCTGGAGAATTAGAAGCGGGATGTGTACAGGATTTCTCAATCTGGAAGATTGAGAGAGAAATTCGATGCTTTTTGTGCTATTCTGAGTACAGGTAGGGTGGGTGGTGAGTATAGGGTCTCTTGAAACCTATGGTGGTGGCTATTACCTTGTTTCAGCTACATAAAGCTATATCCAGAACCGGATCACAGGACAGGAGAGCTATGCCTTTGTTTTCTGAAGCATAGTGCTTGGCTGAAACAGGGTGATAGCTATAGTTTGCCATGGATGGTGTGTGAAGGGATTTTTCCTCGTCCCTTTTACCACACTTTCTTCTATGGGTTGGACTACACATTGTCTGAGAAAGTGGGAAAAGCTTCTTTTCTGGGCTGATTCGGATGGAAAAAATACTTGCGATTGGTACGGTGATAAAATATTTCCTCCTTCTTCAAAGGCGAGATGACTCTTGAGCTGCGAGAAAACCGATTTTTCTCATTGACTTTTTCTTTCTTTTTCTTTACACTATAGAGAAAAAGAAAAGAGGAAGTTCATGGCTTTCACATCGGTTGAAGAACAGCTTTCTGTTTTGACGCGAGGAGTAGTGGATATTGTTCCTTTTGAGGATTTCAAGAGTAAGTTAGAACGTTCTTACAAAGAAAACAAACC
>JBKBIS010000103.1:0-6397 GCA_046294145.1 Brevinematales bacterium
ATGTCCTGGATTCCCCTTCATACACAAAATTCGGGCGAATAGAGGCTATACCTACAGGATCATTGGCCGTTCGGAACGAGAGTGTATTCCCATCAAAGAAAGCTCCTCCCCAATGAGCCACATTACCTGCAAAGGCCCTGGCAGGTCCCGTAGTAGCTACTCTTGGCCACGTAGTATCTGGATATTTTTCGTTGTTGACATACACTTCAAAAGTTTTCCCCACTACATCACCAGCTGAAGAAGTGAAGAAATTACTCACCACAAGCACTATCATGTACTGGTGAGTGAGATTGATATCTCCTCCAAAGAAGTCGGGATGAAAAACCTCTGGTGTAGCACCAGCAGCTGAAAAACGAATTTTGAGAAGTCTACCATTTTCCTTGAGAGAAAGAGCCACATTTCCAGGAGAAGGATTCATATCCCCAAAAGTTTTAGCGAAAGTCTTATACACTGTCTTGTTGGTATGCATCCAGAAAACCGCTATCGTATTTGTAAAAGCCGACCAATTAGTATGAGAAAAAGTTACAGGCAATCGAATCAGTAACTCCTGAACCCCGGCTTCTGTTGTCGTACTAAACCAGGGTTTCACAGCAATAGCGAGAACATTCGTCGACCCAGCCTTTGTGAGTACAGGTGTAATCTCGGCAATGTTACTGGCAGCAATAGTCCGTATAGTGAAATTATCCACATTCAAAAGAAGTCTTTCTGCATCTCCACGATTGTTGGCCAGCCCCAACATAACCATGAGGTCATTTGAGAAAATAACTGGTACCTTTGCCACCAGGTAAAAAGTGTTCAGATAACTTGTCGTTGTTCCATCCCAGTTTTGTTGAGAACCTCCATTAGGATTTGGATTTATATAGAGAGAAGCATATTTTCCATCCATAGTCACACGAATTTTGATGTGATTATTATTGTTGGAGTATATATTTAATATCCCCGCTGGTTCGACAGTATTTGTGCCCCACTGATCATCATAACACCAATTCATTATACCGCTCAGGTCTGATGTTCCCCCTCCATCGGGCCTCATAACCGCTCTGAAATCAATCGCATTACTTGGAGAGCCACTTTCATTCAAGGACCACAAACTTCTTGGCTGAGTATTCCCTTCCCCGGCCAACTTCGGATGGTAAACTTCGGAAAAGAAAAGGTAATTCACATATTTATTGGAAATCCCGCTCACCGATGCGTCATCCTGCACCACTCCTATATTAAAAGCCGCCTTTTTACGACCTGATTCCTCATAAATACCCTCATCACTATCCAGAGAAAGAAGGGTTCTTGTTACCTCAAAACCAAAAGGATATTCTTCCATAGCAGAAAAACGAGCATTGGTATAACGGGCAAAAAATCCAAAAAGCTCCGCATAGTAGGCTGTAGTCAGGCCATCTCCAGAAAATTGAAGAAGTCCTCCTGACGGAGCTATTGTCATATTGTGAGCTTCGTTATGAATACCCGCCTGAAGAGAATACAAAAATTTATATTGCCAAAAACTATTAGAAGAAGCAAAATCATCGTAAAAGACATAGCCCCATACTTTAGTTACTACTACTATGGCTAAAAGCCACAGTCTTTTCCTCTTTTCCCTCGTACACATAACAACCCTCTTTTCTTATATAAAAATTTCTTTTTTCCTGCTATTGTCTTTTATCAATCTTCTTATGACATTTTGTGCCTCAATAATATATATCTCTTTCTCACTCAAAAATGGAAATTTTTTAAAAATTTTTTCAAAAAAACGCTCTGTCCTGCCATCTCGCCAGATTCATTTTTCATACAAGAGCATAGTTTTTTCACTCTCTCCATTTTTTTTCTTGAAATCTATAAATTTCTTTAGCCTCTCTATCCGATAATAAATTAAAAGATCCCAAGGAGGTTACCGTGAAAGAGACAAAGAATAAGAAAATGCGCTGGAGATATTTTATTGACAAGCCTTTCCAAATCCGATTCATTGCGAGATTCTCATTTCTTATTATCTTAGGCCTTGTAACATCTCTTCTTTTTATGGGGGTATTTTACAGACAACGGTATTCGAAAAATCTCTTTTATCAGGTAAAAAACGTAGAAGAGTTCAAAGAAAAAGCCAAAGTCAATCCAGATCTTCCGTATTACGAAGTTTTTGATATGAGCAAAGCCTACAATGAGTTTCAAATCCAGATGTGGCCGATGATATGGCTAAGTGTGGTTTATCTGATACTCATTGCGGTATTTGGTATTTTTATCTCTCACAAGATGGCAGGTCCTATCTATCGTATCAAAAAGACGCTGGATGAAGCAAGTGAGGGTAAAATTGATATCAAAACGCTGGAGTTTCGCCTCAGGAAACAAGATGAACTTCATGACCTTGTGAAAAGCTTCAATCGATTCCTGAATAAATTGAACAAATAGATCCCTCTTCACAAAAGACAAGAAAGCCTGTCTTGTTTTCCGATGAGAAAAAAATAAAAGACAGGCTTTCTCAAGTAAAAGCCCCTGAGAAGCCCTTTCTACACAACATCAGATATTACCATGCCACAAAAAGGATGTAGACCATGAAGTTTTCGAAAAGCCTTTTTCCCCAATAATCCCAAAATGTGGAAAAAAAGAACTTTCTCCATTACAATACTCTTGAATAGCCTCTTTTAGGGCATGTTCAAAATTTGTAGAAATGGAGGAACGTTATGCACAGTGATGCGGTCAAAAAAGGATTCCAAAGGGCTCCCCATCGTTCACTTTTCCGAGCTATGGGATTTGATGACTGGGAACTTGAACGCCCTCTCATCGGTATAGCCAATTCATTCAATGAAACCATTCCTGGCCACATTCATTTGAACAAAATTGCTGATGCCGTAAAACGAGGCATCTATGCAGCCGGTGGTATGCCTGTTGAGTTCAACACCATTGGGGTGTGTGATGGCATTGCCATGGGACACAGGGGCATGAAATACTCTCTCCCCTCCCGTGAACTCATTGCGGATTCGATAGAAATTATGGCAGAGGCTTATCAATTTGATGGAATCGTCTTTATTGCCTCATGCGACAAGATTATTCCCGGCATGCTTATTGCTGCTATGCGGCTTAATCTTCCTTCTATTTTTGTAAGTGGTGGTCCTATGCTACCCGGGGTACTCGTGAATCAGAACAAGGTAGACCTCAGTACTGTGTTTGAAGCCACCGCTAAATATGCCAAAAAAGAAATCTCCGATGAAGAACTCTATGATCTTGAATGCCAAGCTTGTCCGGGAGAAGGCTCCTGTGCTGGCATGTTTACAGCTAATACTATGAGCAATCTCTCTGAAGCTCTAGGCATTGCTCTGCCCTTCAATGGAAGTGCCCCTGCTGTCTTTGCAGATCGTATACGAATTGCCAAAAAATCAGGACTAAAGATTGTAGAACTGGTGAAGAAGAATATCAAAGCCCGTGATATCATGACACGCAAAGCCTTTGAAAATGCTATTGCTCTTGATATGGCTCTAGGAGGATCCACAAATACCACGCTTCATCTTCCTGCTATTGCTTACTATGGTGAAGTAAATCTTGAACTCAAAGACTTTGCCCCTTTCACAGAAAAGGTTCCCCATCTCACCACTATTTCCCCTGCAGGTCCTCATCATATCCTTGATCTTTACCATGCCGGCGGGGTTCCTGCCGTGCTTGCTGAACTTTCCAGGAAAAACCTCATCCATCTCGATACCATGACAGTCAATGGCAAAACCCTCGGTGAGACACTCAAAGAGTACAAGGCTAGTATCAAAGATCCTTCAGTTATTAGAACTATTGACAAGCCTGTCCATGAAACAGGAGGATTAGCCGTGCTTACTGGCAACTTAGCCCCAGAAGGATGTATTGTGAAACAAGCTGCCGTTGCGCCTGAAATGCTTCATCACAAGGGGCCCGCACGCGTTTTCAACAGTGAAGAAGAAGCTGTAGAAGCCCTTCTCAAAGGAAAAATCAAAAAGGGTGATGTGATAGTTATCCGCTACGAAGGTCCAAAAGGTGGTCCCGGTATGAGAGAGATGCTTGCTCCAACATCCACTGTAGCAGGACTTGGCCTTGACAAAGACGTAGCCCTCATCACAGATGGACGATTCAGCGGGGCTACACGCGGAGCATCCATCGGACATATTTCTCCTGAAGCAGCAGCTGGTGGACTCATCGGACTTGTAGAAGAAGGGGATATGATAGAAATAGATATCCCAAACAAAAAAATCAACCTTCTGGTGGATGAAAAGGAAATAGAAAGGCGAAAAGCCAATTTCAAACCCCTTCCTCCAAAAATCACCAAGGGATATCTTGTTCGTTATGCCCAGCACGTGACCTCAGCCAATAAAGGTGGAGTATTTGAAAAACGCTAAAGATCTTTTTCTTGTGAAAAACAAACAAAGAGAAAAAACCCCTGGTACGTCCAGGGGTTTTTTCTTTCCCTGAGTATCCGTTGCAAGTACTCTCTTCTGTGTTTGAGAAAACTACATCCAAAAAGATCAGCTTATTTCACTTCAAAAAAATTCTGCTAAAACATGGTAATAGCTTCTCTGGTCTCAAACTTGAAAAATGTCTGTATTTATGATATAGTAATCATCTACCACACACAAAGAGAGGAGTTGATGTTAGAGAAGATTATCATCAAAGGAGCACAGGAACATAACCTCAAGAATATAGATGTTGAAATTCCACGAAACAAACTCGTTGTTATCACTGGCGTTTCAGGTAGTGGAAAATCTTCCCTTGCCTTTGATACCATCTATGCTGAAGGAGAAAGACGATACCTTGAATCTCTCTCTACCTATGCCCGTCAATTTCTTGGGGAAATGAAAAAACCCAAGGTGGAATCCATCGAAGGACTTTCTCCTGCTATTTCTATTCAGCAACAGTCTGTACATGCCAATCCTCGTTCTATTGTAGGCACTGTCACCGAAATCTACGACTACTTCCGCCTCCTGTGGGGAACAATTGGAATCCCTACCTGTCCAGAGTGTGGAAAGGAACTTACGGCTACCACAGTGGATGAAATTGTCAATGCTATCCTTGTCATGCCTGAAGGAACAAAGATAATGATCCTCTCCCCTGTTATCCAGGGTAAAAAAGGTACCCATCAGGAGCTTCTTGAGGAACTCAAAGGCGAAGGGTTCGTTCGAGTCCGCATAGACGGAGAAATAAAAACCCTCGAAGAGCCAATTCCCCTGGACAAAAATAGAAAACACTCTATTGATATTGTGATTGACAGAGCCATTGTCTCCCGGGAAAAAAGGGGGCGTATTGCTGAATCGGTAGAACTTGCTCTCAAGAAAAGCGGGGGACTTGTTATTGTGCTTGCTGTCGAATCCGCAGAAGAAAAACTCTTCTCAGAGAACTTTTATTGTCCCATTCACCAGATAAGTTTTGGTAAGATTGAACCGCGTATGTTTTCGTTTAATGCCCCTTACGGAGCCTGTCCTGAGTGTGGTGGCCTGGGGGAAAAAATGGAATTCTCTCCAGATCTTCTGGTTATTCCTCATCTTTCGCTTGCTCAAGGAGCCATCAAAACTCATCCCCCTACCCAACAGACATGGATGAGTATGTGGCAATCCCTTGCGCAGAAGTATGGTTTCGACATTCACACCCCTTTCCAGAAACTTCCCCCTCATATTCAGAATATCCTTCTGTACGGAGATAGTGGAGAGGTGGAAATCCACTACCAATCGTATCGAATGGATGTACGAAGCACCACTATCTACGAAGGCATCATACCCAATCTGAAACGACGATACTTTGAGACCAGTTCCCAAGAAATGAGGGAATGGTTTGAACACTATATGACATCCGTTCCCTGTCCCCTCTGTCAGGGAAAACGCCTGCGAAAGGAGAGTCTGGCAGTGAAGGTAGCCAACCATAGTATTATGGATGTCACAGCGATGACCATCGCCAGAGCCCAGGAGTTTTTTCGTACCCTACCTGCAAAACTTTCTCCTCATCAGATGATAATAGCCGAACGTATTCTCAAAGAGATTGACAAAAGACTGTCCTTCCTTGTTGATGTAGGGGTGGATTATCTCTCGCTTGATCGAAAAGTGAGCACTCTCTCAGGAGGTGAGTTTCAACGAACACGACTCGCCACCCAGATTGGTTCCAGTCTCATGGGTGTGTTGTATGTACTCGATGAACCCACTATTGGTCTTCACTCCAGGGATACCGATAAACTCATCCGTACCCTTGAAAAATTACGGGATACTGGCAATACTGTGATAGTAGTTGAACATGATGAAGAAATGATAGCGAGAGCCGACTGGATTATCGATATTGGGCCCGGGGCTGGCATCTATGGTGGACAGGTAGTGGCTGAAGGCACACCTGATGAGATTCGTCGCCATCCTGCTTCTCTCACAGGATTATACCTCTCCGGCAGGAAATGCGTCCCCATCCCAGAAAAACCACGCCC
>JBKBIS010000104.1:0-6358 GCA_046294145.1 Brevinematales bacterium
GGTGTACCGCCGTTATCGAACGACCTTCTATGCTGGAGAAGCCCTTCTGAAGGCCGGTTGGGTGTATCTCAGGCAGGAACGTTTCAGGGATCTGATTCGTTTCTATGAGGGGGCAGATATTGCCTATCTTGATGCTGACCAGAAAGCAGCTTTTTATAATCTTTTGGGGTGGGCGTATTTTCGAGAGGGGGATTATGACAGGGCTATTGTTAATTACAATACATCATCAACTACAGCGACCAATGTCACTACCGTGCTTGAAAATCAATTTTATATTGCTAAAGCCTACTATAACCTTGAGCAGTATGCGAATGCTATTCGTATCTATGAGAGTTATATCCAGCAGGCTCTCAAGATGGGCAAAACTGACTATGTTCCTACAGCCTATGCTGAGATGGCATGGTGTTATCTGAAGATTGGAGAGAAAGAGACGGCAGAGTCTATTTATCAGCAACTTCTGTCTGAGTTTCCGACAAGTCCTGCTACGGCTGAGGCTATCTTCCGGATGGGGGAACTGGCTTATAGTAGTCAGAGGTATGATGAGGCTATTCAGCACTATCAAAGGCTTCTTTTGTTACCACCAAGTGAGTTTCAGGCGGCGGCTTATTACTGGTTGGGGAGGACATATCTTCGACAGGAGAAAAAACTTGATGCTCTTCGAATGTTTGAAGCCTATGTGTCTAAGTATTCAACAGGGGATTATCTCTCTGATAGTCTTTTACAGATTGGCAATATTTATTTTAGTCTCAATAACTATGAAAAGGCACGAAATGCCTACAATACCTTGATTGGCAAGTTTCCCAGAACACCTGATGCTGATATGGCCCGGGTGCAACTTCGTGAACTCCAGATGGTTCAGGAAGCAAAAGGAGATCCTGAGAAACTCTACAAGATTATGGTGAGGGAAAGCAAAACCAAGGAAGCCAAGGCTCTGGCTCTGGAGAAGTTGGCCAGATTTTATGAAGAGAATGATAAAACAAAAGAAGCCATTCAAACCTATCAGGAAATAGAAGATCTTGCTTTGTTGCCCAATGCTGCCAGCGCAGCACTCAAGATAGGTCAGCTTCTTGCTTCTCAGAGGCAGTTTATTCAGGCAGTACAGGCCTATAGTCGGGTACTCACCAAGTATGAAGAGGAAACTCTCTATCCTGATGCTCTGTATGGGATTGGGGCGGCGTACTTTGGGAATGAGCAGTGGGAATTTGCTCGCCGATATCTCAGGCAGGTAGTGGAGCGTTATCCTGCTTCCGAGCAGGCAGGAGAAGCGAAGAAGCTTCTTGATCGTATTCCATCGGGAGAGTGAGAAAAGGATTTTGAAATACCTTTTTCTACAAGAGAAAGGTATTTTTCGAGATCATCTTTTCTTGTCATTCTGATCAAAGAAAATATGTTCCTTGACTCAACCATTGTGGATTTTTGTCGATATACTATACAAAACAAACATAGAAAAGGAGAATCCTATGATGCGTTCTCTCTGGACAGCTGCTTCTGGAATGATTGGGGAGCAGTTTCACATTGATACCATAGCCAACAACCTGGCCAACATCAATACGACAGGGTTTAAGAAAACTCGTGCAGAATTTGAGGATCTTCTCTATCAAACCATTCGTCTGGCAGGAACTCCTTCTTCAGAGATTTCTCAGTATCCAACAGGCATTCAGGTTGGGCTTGGCGTTCGTCCGGCGGCAACGCAAAAGTTTTATACCCAGGGGAGTCTCCAGAATACAGGGAATAAGTTGGATATTGCTATTGAAGGTGAAGGTTTTTTGGGGGTATTTTTGCCGGATGGGACACAGGCTTATACTCGTGATGGAACACTCAAGTTAGATAGTAATGGTGAAATTGTGACATCTCAGGGGTATCGCTTGAATCCTCCTATTGTTCTTCCTGATGAGTTTGAGATTCAGAGTCTCACTATTTCGAAGGATGGACTGGTAACTGTAAAAGTAGCTGGTGGTGATGAGGACATTGAAGTGGGGAGAATTTTTCTCTATCGGTTTATTAACCCGGCGGGTCTTACGAATATCGGAGAAAACTATGTCAAGGAGAGTCCGGCTTCAGGTCCTGCGGTGGAGGGTATTCCCTCACTGGCTGGATATGGGAAGATTCATCAGGGATTTCTTGAAATGTCTAATGTCAATGCTGTTCAAGAAATGGTGGATATGATTGTGGCTCAGAGAGCCTATGAATTTAATTCGCGGGCTATTCAGACAAGTGACTCCATGCTGGGCACAGCCAACTCCCTCAAAAGATAGTTCCTCCCCCAATTTCCTTATTCATAAAAAAGAGCTACCTCATGGGTAGCTCTTTTTTATGGTCTGAGGGGTTAGCGAGCGTATTCGATGATACGGGTTTCTCGGATGAGAGTAATCTTGATTTGGCCGGGATACTTCATCTCATTTTCTATCTTTTTGGCTATATCCCTTGCCATAATGGCTGCTCTCTGGTCGTCTACTTTGTCACTGGCTACAAATACCCGAACTTCACGTCCAGCCTGAATAGCGTAGGCTTTTTCCACTCCTTCAAAGGAGGTAGCAGCAGCTTCAAGTGACTGGAGACGTTTAATGTAGTTTTCAAATGACTCACGGCGAGCGCCAGGACGAGAAGCAGAAATGGCATCAGCTGCACTGACAATAGCAGCTGTGAGGTATTTAACCTCTACTTCTCCATGGTGGGAAGCGATAGCATTGACTACCTCATCTGGAAGACCATACTTACTGGCCACGTCAGCTCCTACAGTGGCATGAACACCTTCGCCAAGGGTTTTGATACCCTTGCCAATATCATGGAGAAGTCCTGCCATTTTGGCATATTCCACATTGGTACGGAGTTCACCCGCAATCATGCCCGAGATGTTGGCTACTTCAATGGCATGGTCATATACATTCTGTCCGTAACTTGTCCGATATTTGAGTCGACCAATATAGGGGTAAAGTTCGCGAGGGAGGACAATTTTGAGATCGATACACGCCTGTTTACCCGCATCTACCATGTTTTGTTCCATTTCTTTGGTGATTTTCTGGATAACCTCTTCGATCCTTGCTGGATGAATACGCCCATCTTGCATGAGTTGTTCCAAAGCACGCTTGGCTACTTCACGCCGATAAGGATCAAAAGAGGAAATTACCACAACCTCGGGTGTGTCATCAATGATCAAATCAACACCCGCGATCGCTTCAAACGATCGAATATTTCTTCCCTCTCTTCCGATGATACGACCCTTCATTTCATCGTTTGGCAAGGTGATGGTAGAGATAGCTTTTTCGGCGGTTACTTCTGCAGCATTACGCTGGATAGCAGAGAGGATAATCTCTCTGGCGCGACTTTCAGCCAGGTCTTTGGCTTCGTCCTCCATCTTTTTGATCATGGAGATGGAGTCTTTTTTCGCCTCTTCCAGCATTTCCTCAATCAGCATCTGTTTGGCCTGTTCGGCTGTCATTTGAGCAATTCGTTCCAGTTCTTTCAGATGCTTTTCATGGGCTGCCTGCAGTTCTTCTGCCTTTTGCTTGAGAAGTCGTCTCTCCTGCTCAAGTTCCTGTTCCTTCTTGTCCAGCGTTTCCATACGCTTATCAAGAAGGTCTTCTTTTTGCATGAGCCGGCGTTGATTTTGCTGTAGCTCCGCACTTCTGTCGCGAAACTCCTTCTCCAGCTGCCGCCGTTCTTCTAGAAGCTTGTCTTTGGCTTCCAGAAGCATTTCACGCTTCTTTGTTTCTGCCTCCCGGACGGCCGCTTCAAGAATTTGGCTCACTTTCTTTTCAGCAGATTTGAGATCCAATTGAGCCCATAGCCATCTCAGGAAAACACCAACACCTATACCAATAAGAGAGGGGATAAGCCAGCCTAGTATCTTTGTCAACATAGTATCCCCTTGTCTCTTTTTTGGTTCTATAAATTGTACATGAAAAATAAATAATTGTCAATATATAGAGAGAACAAAAATTTTCTTGAAATTATGACGATCTTGTTTTATGGGAAACAAAAGATCTAAAAAGATAATCTATTTTCCCTGCGTAGCAAAAGTTTCTGGAAAGGCACAATGAAAAGGTTATCACCTTGTTTTGGTTTGAAGAAGGAAGGAGTATGAAAAGGATATTCTGCTTTGTTGTGGGAAATCTTTTTGAAAAAATGGTAAAAGAGAAAATCTCAGGTCAGATTATTCTCAAATTTCTTTCATTTGCATTATTTTTTCGTCTTTCCTATAATAAATAAGGGGTTTGCGGGGAAAAGAGAGGAGGGAGATATGTTTCGAAAGTCTTTGATGTTTTGTTTTGTTGTGGTGATGGCGGGGTGTCTTTCTTCGTCTCCAACGAAGAATGAAGAGGTGTTTGTGGATGGTCAACAGTTGGAGTATCAGCTGGTGCAAACAGGAGAAGTGATGGTGGCCGGACTTTATCTGGTAGGGCAGGGTGGAACCTATGATTATGCTCTTGTGTACGAATCTATCCGTGAAGGTGTGGCTATGCTTTTTACAGTGAGTGGAGATCAGATCAGGATGGTGCGGCGTATTGTTTTGCCAGCTGGCAAGGGTATACTCAATTTTAATGCGAATGCTGATTGGGTGGAGAATGCGGATAGCTTGAAACTGGAGCTTTCTCTCAAGGGATCGACAAAGAAAACAGTTATTGCCTTTGAAGGGCGATAATACCGAAAGGGGGTAAAGATGCTACTTAATCTCCTTCTTCGTGATATATTGGGGCGGGAAGCTTTTGAAACTACCTACAAAGATTGGGCTATGAAGGAGGTTGTCTCTATTGAGAATGATTCCCGACGGGTTACTCCTGAAACACTCTTTATTGCGGCTTCTGGATATATTGAAGATGCTCATCCGTATATTTCGGATGCGTATGAGAAGGGGTGTCGCTTTTTTCTTGTGGAGCAGAGTTGTCTTGAGGAGTGGAGAGCACGTTATCCTGATGCTCTTTTTGTGGGGATTCCTGATATAAGGCGTAATCTTGGACGAATTGCGGCACGCTTTTATGATTATCCTTCTCGGAAAATGACTGTGTGTGGAATTACAGGTACATCAGGGAAAAGTACGACAGCTTTTGTGACCTATAGGGCTCTTCGAAAGATGGGTTTTTCTGCAGGGCTTGTGGGAACTATTGAGTATCGTATAAATGATGAGACGTATTCTGCCCCCAATACCACACCTGATGCGCTTATGCTCCAGCGTTTTTTTGCTGAGATGGTAGAGAAACGGGTAGAGTATGTGATTATGGAGGTTTCGTCTCATGCGATAGCACTTGGAAGACTGGAGGGAATTGATTTTGATGTGATGTGTTTTACCAATTTTTCACAGGATCATCTGGATTTTCATGGAAATATGGAGAATTATTTTTCTACTAAACTCAGGGCTATTGATATACTCAATAACTCAAAAAAAACGAAAAAGATTTTTATTTACAATCAAGATATGGAAAGGTCTCTGGCTGTACTGAAATATGCTCTGGGTTTTCCTGAGATGCAATTGTACTCGATTTCTACGAAGGATTCACAGGCGGATTTTTTTGCTCATCAGATTGAACTTACTTCATCTGGGAGTCGCTTTGTGGTGAAAGAGATTCCTGTGGAGATTCGTATGATGGGAATGACTAATGTCTATAATTTTACTATGGCTTTTGCGATTCTTTCTCAGTGGCGACTTCATCTTCGGGCTGTTGCTCAATCCTTTGCTGATATTACGGTGAGGGGACGGGTGGAACCTGTTTCAGGGGCAGGTATCACGGCGGTGATAGATTATGCCCACAAGCCAGATGCTCTGGAGAAGGTTTTGTCTACGCTTCGGGAAACGTTGCCAGAGGGTGGGAAACTTATCAGTGTGTTTGGGGCTGGTGGGGATAGGGACAAAACTAAGCGTCCTTTGATGGGGGAAATATCTGGGAGGCTTGCTGATTATACTGTGTTGACATCAGATAATCCAAGAACAGAAGATCCCATGGCTATCCTGGAGGATATTGAAAAGGGTATCAGGGTGGTGACAGGACATTATGAAATCGAACCGGATAGAAAGAAGGCTATCTTTCGGGCGCTCGATCTGGCACAAGCGGGAGATATTGTGCTCATTGCAGGAAAGGGGCATGAGGATTATCAGATTATTGGGAAGGAAAAGCATCATTTTAGTGATAGAGAGGTAGTAGAAGAATGGTTTTCTACTCATGGGATATCATGGGTGTGAGGGAAATATGAAAAAGTGGTTCGTAGGTGTGGTGTTTTTTTTATCTCCCCTGTGGGCTCTTGTGGGAATTCCACAGGTGGGGTATATTGGGGGGGGAGAGAAGCAGCTTATAGTGGGAGTGAATGAATTTTTGTATGTGGATCAGTTTTCTGTTTGGGATGTTGGAGAGTTGGGATTTCGGTA
>JBKBIS010000105.1:0-6347 GCA_046294145.1 Brevinematales bacterium
GGTTCCTGACACCAGATATCCTGAATACTATATCCTTTCTGGAGCAAAAACTCCACCACATACCCCTCAGCTGAACCAAAAAGCACAAAAAAAGGCCTTTCTGGAAGCTTCTCTTTCTCAAGGGCACGTTCTATCTCCCGAAAGGGATCATAAGGGCTATAGAGATAGCGCCCTTCTACCCGAACAAAACGAGTCTTATTTTCTCCTCGCTCAATTTGCATACCGCCCCCAGAGAGGTCTTCCACAACGAACACATTTCCCCCTGTCAAGACCAACTATCTCCACCTGATATCCCATACGACGAATCAAGAGATGACCACACCCGGAACAAAAGGTAGAAGCATCTTCCATGACATTGCCCACATACACATGAACAAGATGTCTTCTAGCCACCTCACGCATACGGTGAAGAAGCTCAAGGGTTGTCGGGGGTTCCTGATAATGATAATGTGGGAAATATCTCGAAAGATGAAATGGAATCTCCGGCGAAAAAGAAGCCAGCCATGAAGACAGTGCCTCCATCTCAAGAAGAGAATCACTTACCCCCGGCACCACAAGTGTTGTCACCTCTACATGGATCCCGGCTTCAAAAAGATGGCGAATGGTTGTCTGGACAACAGCAAGGCTTCCCCCTAATTTTTTGTATCTTTCCTCACGAAAGCTTTTGAGATCCACATTGGCTGCATCAATAAAGGGAAGCCATTTCTCAAGAGGTTCTCTTTCTATATACCCATTGGTAACAAGAACATTTTTGATTCCCCTTTTATGACATTCCTTCATCGCTTCCAGAACATACTCATACCATACGATCGGTTCAGAATAGGTATAAGCCACCATGCTCTCCTGACTTCGTTCCACAAGTCCCACAAGTTCCTCTACAGAGATATAGTCAACATCTTCAATGTTTCCCCCATAATCATCAAAAAAACGAGAAAGCCCTGCATTCTGGCAAAAGGGACAATGAAGATTACATCCCAGTGTTCCGATAGAAAAGATCCTCGAACCAGGATAAAAATGAAAAAGAGGCTTTTTTTCAATCGGATCAATAGCCATACCTGCCACACGACCATAGTTCAAAGAGACAAGTTTTCCATCCCGCACTACCCTGGCACCACAGATACCGGACTTTCCCTCCCGTACCCAACAGTGATGAGGACAGAGATAACAACGCACTCCCTCTTTTTCTTCTAACCAAAAAAGGGCCTCTTTCATTTGAGTCTCCATTCTGGCAATACCTCTCCGGGATCAAGAAACTTCTCAGCCACCCTTTTGAGAGATTCTATGAGTTTTTCGTCAAAAATCTGTCTCTCCACCATCCGATTTTCATCCAAGGAGAGATCAATAATTACCCGCCTTTGCGGAATCTCGCGCCTCTCATTGATGAGAAGATACACCACCGGCCAGATAGTCCGACTATCCTGAGGAATATAGGCAATCTCCCCCGTATTCAGCATCACAAAACTTCCCGCCGGAAAGATAGGCTTTTCTCCTAAATACTCAGGAAGCTCTTTCACAAAAGCCTTGGCAAGTCTTGGGGCAAAACTTTTTCCCTGTTCTCGATAAATACACAAAAGAGCATACCAGAAAGGTTGGGCCGGTTTATAGGGACGACTGCTGGTGATGGCATCAAAGACATCACAGAGACTGGCAATCTGGGCAAATTCTCCCATCTCTGTGCCTTTCTTACCAAGGGGATACCCTGTCCCTGAAACCTTCTCATGATGATAGAGAACGATAGATTGTACAAAACGAGAATAAACATTTTTCACCATCTCAAAACCATATACCGGATGCCTTTTCATCACATCAAACTCCTTCTGAGTAAGCCTATCCGGTTTATTGAGAATTTCAAGGGGAATTTTCACCTTGCCAATATCGTGAAGCATGCCCCCCACACCCAAAATCTTCAATTGATCCTCACCATACCCCAATTTTTTCCCAAAAAGAAGGGAAAGAAGAGAAACATTGAGAGAATGCGTATAGGTATAGTCATCGTAATTTTTCAGTTCCACAAGATTCAACGTTGTTCCCCTGAGAGAAACAACCTTTTCTACAAGTTCATCAATGAGACCATTGATCTCTCTGGTAGGAAGAGGAGCATTTTGACGAAGCCGCTGTTCCACCTCTTTTGCTATATCCAGTCCTTTTTCAAGAGTTTCTTCTGGGATAAGAGGTTCTCCACCCACACACCGAGACTTTTCCTCCGAGGGGGTATAATACAGCATCCGAATACCTCTTGCTTTGAGCCAGGCTATTTTTTCATCGGTAAAAGGAACATAGCCATCCTGCACCTTCTCGCCATTCTCAGCAAAAGCATCCCCCTTGAGAATAATCCCGGGATAAAGAAAATTCACGCTCACAGCCACTTGTTCTGGCACGCTGTCCTCCTCTTCTTTAGTGTAAGGAAGAATTTCATTTTGTCAAGTAGGAAAAAAGCCAGAAAACCCTCTCTAAGATTCCTTCTCCTGAAGAAGATCATACATCTTTTCTAAAAGTTCCTGCACCGTAAAAGGTTTGGTGAGAAACACCATTGCCTCATGCTCAGGAAGGGTTAAACTCTTCTTCGCATAACCACTAATAAGAATAATCCCTACCTCTGGAGCCACTGAAAAAATCCTTTCAAGTCTCTCTTCAACAGACATCTCCCCTGGCATAGTAATGTCCATGATCACCACATCTCGAGAAGATATTTCCCCGCTCCGCTTCAGAAAGTCTTCTGTTTTCTGAAAACTTTCTACTTCATAACCATGTTGTCGCAAACTCTTTTCCAATACACGAACAATCCCTACCTCATCATCCAGGATCCACACCCGTTTTCCATCACCAGCGACCTTCTTTTTCAGCAAGGGGGAAACCAACTCCCTTTTCTCTTCAGCCACACTATACACCGGGAAGTAAAGGAAAAATGTAGTTCCCTCTCCTGGTCTGGACTCTACCTCAATAAAGCCGTGGTGCCTTCGGACAATAGTATACACAATAGCTAGACCAAGACCACTTCCCCGTGCCTTGGTAGAAACATACGGTTCAAAAATACGCGGAAGCACCGACGATTCAATTCCTGGCCCATTGTCCCTTACCACAATACAAAGATACTCCTGCACCCCTGGAAGCGGATCCGGAATACGCCCATGTACCTCTTTTGAATCCACTCTTTGAAAGACAATCCAGAGATCCCCCCCATCCTTCATGGCCTCACGAGCATTGAGTACCAGATTCTGAATAACCTGACCCAACTGGCCAATATCCACAGGAATGGACACATCCTCTGTTTTTCTCTCTATATGCCAGCGAACTGCCGACCCCTGAAGAAGAAACCGAACCGTATCCTCCACCATATGAAAAACATTCTCCTGCTTAATCACCGGTGAACCACCCCTGGCAAAAGAAAGCATCTGGGTAGTCAGTTGCTTGGCTCTCTCACAGGCAGACTCCGCTTCCTGAAGATAGTTCATAGTTTCAGGAGCCGAATCCCCCAATTTCATTCGCAGAAGTGAGATATTGCCTAAAATCACGGTGAGAATATTGTTGAAATCATGGGCAATCCCTCCAGCCAGCACCTCCATAGCCTCAAGTCGTTGTCCTCTATAGTACTCCTGCTGAAGTTGATTAAAAAGCGTAATATCCGTCATAAGAAGCACATATTCCCGTTTGTTCTTTTCGGCCTCTCCCAAAAGAGAAAGATCTATTATCAGTTCATAGCGTTTTCCTCGCCGATTGATAAGTATCCATACCCCGGCAGGCCAATTTTGAATTTCTTGAACAAGCAGAGAAAAATCCTCTATTTTCTCTTTGCCCTGTCTTTCAAAAGTCACCTTTTCCAACAAAAACCCCCTTTCCTCCCCCGAGAGAGAGAGAATTTCTTTCCCTCGTGGATTCACAAACTCAATTTCCCCCCTCTCATCAACAATCACTACCCCCTCATCAACACTCATAAGAATCCGCTTCAAAAACTCATCTTCCTCACGCAAAGCCTCCTCTGTCTCCCTGAGAAGGGTAATATCACGTCCCACGCCCTGAAACTCTATACAAGTATGTCTCTGACCCTTTATATGTACGCAACGAAAACGCCACTCAATCACATAGCGTACTCCATACCTTTCATAGTCCAAAACAAGCGAAGCCACATCTAATTCAGACCCAAGTGATAAAAGAATATCACGCCATTTTTGCCTATCAGCCACTGGAACAATCTCAAAGAAATTCTGCCCATGAATTTGATGCACCTCCCACCCAAGAGAAGAAGCCATAGCCTTATTTGCATAGAGAATTGTTCCATCCTCAGACAATCGTACCACCCAATCCGTCTGATCCTCAACAAGCGTTCGATAACGTTCCTCACTCTGGAAGAGAGCATCTTCATATTCCACAATATCCGACATGTCATGAAACATATGAAGTACGCCTAAATTCTCACTATACTTATTCGTCATCACTGATGAGTCCCAGAAGACAGGAATCCGAAAACCCGTCTTTTTGACCTCAAGAAAAAAGAATTTCCCGGCCTTTCCCAGCTGATGAGAAAACAAAAAAAGCTCATCCAAACTCTTTCCTTGCATCTCCTCAAGCGACAAACCCACCAGCCTCTCCATGGCAGGATTGACAGAGATAATAAGACCTTTGGGATCTGTGACAACAAGCCCTTCTCGAATATGTGTAAACATTGCCACCCATCTCGCTTCTCGATAGGCCAATTCTTTGAGAGAAGAAGCCTTATAAAGAGCCATTTCCACCGTTGCTTTGAGTTCACGATCGTTGAAAGGCTTGATAAGATAACCATAGGGCTCCGTTTTTGCCGCTATTTCCAGTGTAGTATCATCAGAAAAAGCTGTTAAATACACCACAGGAATATGATATCGTCTGAGAATTTCCCCAGCAGCCTCTATCCCACTCATCCCATCCTGAAGTTGAATATCCATCAAAATGAGATCAACCCCAGATGTTTCAAGAAAAGACAGAAGATCCTCTGCCCTTGAAAAAACCCCACTCACTTCATATCCTAACTTGACAAGCTTCTGAGCAATACTATGGGCAACGACTGCCTCATCTTCAACAATGGCGAGATGATACACCATACCTTCTCCCTGTCTATCATATCACAAGAAAAACAAAAAAGCAAATAAAAAAACCACTCCCTGCACTTTACTCATCGCAAGGAAAACTCTTTCCTATGATTGATAGAAAAAACAAAAGACTATCACACCTTTTCGAGGGGAAAACCTCAAAAACTTCCCTCAGTTTTTCTGAAAACTATCGAGATACTCCCACAGAATCCGTGTGGCAGCAAGGCTATCTCTATTTTCCCGAGAGGACCTCTGCTTCCCACGAGAACGAAGATAGCTCTCTGCTTCCTCTGATGAATAGGACTCATCCTGAAACCTGACAGGAAGATCTATCACTTTTTGCATTTCTTCAACAAAATCCTTCACCATCGCTGTCGCTATCCCATAATAATCTGATTCCACATACCCCACGACAATAAGATCAACCCCTTCTTTTGCACAGAGGGCTTTGAGATTCTGCCACAATTTCCCATCCCGTGGCAAAGCCCCCCAGGGAGAAGCAATCACACGCAAGGGATCAGAGAGGGCCAACCCTACCCGTTTTGTTCCCACATCTATAGCAAGGATTCTTCCCATAAACCAAAAACCCTCCCAATATGAGAAGCCACTGCCTCATGACCATTTTCACTCAAAAGAAGCCCCCATATTTTCTCATAGGCCTGATGATAACGCTTCTTGTCCTCTTCTGAAAGAGAAAGAAAAAACTCTATCCACGAGAGAATATTCCTGTGATTCCAGTCTTTCTGAAGAAGTTCGGGGAAAAACCTCTCATGCAAGAGAATATTGGGCATACCAATAAGCTTCTCTTTCAGAAGAAGATGCCCAATCCAGTAAGAAAGGGGAGAAATACGATACCCCAGGATAACAGGCTTACGAAAAAGAGTCGCCTCAAGAGTAATAGTTCCCGATGAAGCCACCACTACAGTGGATTGAAAGAGAACATCTCGTGAATCAAAACTGAGTTGAACTCGGTTCGTCAAATCAAAAGCCACTATCTGTTCACGAATCATCTGTTCATAATCCGGATGAGAAATAGCCAGACACACCTTCCAGGAAGAAGGCATTTTCTGAACGGCAAGAAGCATTTCTGGAAGCAAATTCTCTATCTCCTGGTATCTACTACCAGGAAAAAGCCCTATCACCACATCCTTATTTTCTTTATGTCCTCGCTGTCCAAGGTATTCCTTGATCTCCTCGGCCAGTGGATGGCCCCAGAAACCCACATGATCACCATATTGACGATACACCTCATAATCCTCCGGAAAACTCACAAAAAGATACTGACAC
>JBKBIS010000106.1:0-6308 GCA_046294145.1 Brevinematales bacterium
GGTGCTGGATGCACTCTGAAGAGAGGTGGGGAGAGATGACAAAGAGACTCACTCCCCAGGAAATGCCCTTAAGATGTTTGGCAAGCACCTCCCGAAAAGGGATAGTCTTGGAGGTTTCTACTACGGCAAGTTGAGAGAGCATAGAGGTGAGGTGAGTATCTCCCTTGGCTAATTGATTGGAGATCACTTCATCCACGTTGTCCACACGACCATTGACTGCGAGAGCCATTTCTTGTCGGAGCAGGAAGAGTTCTCGCAAAAGTGAGGCGGTTACCTCAATAGCCCGTTCTATGTAGTAATCCTTGTTGTGAAAGCTATAATCTTCATCAGCTAAATTGAGAAGGACGAGGCTGGCTGATGAGATGGCTGGCTGGTAGGTATTCACATAGAATTTTCCCTGTTTGGCTGAGACCTTCCAGTTGATACGCCGGATTTCATCACCGGTGGTGTATTCCTTGAGTCCAGTGATGAGCGTAGGATCTTCAAAGATAGGCATGGGGTTTTTGATGACACCAAAGGGTTGCATGCTACGATACTTTTGACCGGTGAGTCGAAAAAGAGATGGATAGACGATAATTGCCTTCTTCGTATCGTATTCGATTTCTGTATCAAACCATCCCACGAAATCCGAGAGGAAGATACGGGTAGGTCCGATGATAAATTTTCCTCTTCTTCGTCCTGAAAAACTATAGGAAAGCATCTGACGTTCTTTGGGGCCAAGCGAGAGAAGAAAGGTATAACTCTGGCGTGGGGCAAGATGAATATCAATAGTATCACTGATAAACATGTATCCAATGGGGAAAAGCGAAGTATTGATTATATGGAGAAAATTGTTCTCAGCTAAAGTGGAAAAGACCTGTGAGGTTTCTAAATAGCGTTTCACGCTAATAAACGTGGGAATATAACGGATGTAGAGCCAGTTTATGATGAGGAAAAGGATAGAAGCATACAAGAAAATTTTCATACCGGCCAAATCAACCATCAGAGACATGATGGCCATGAGTACAGCAAGGGTAATCCACAGTCTTCTATTCATTTCCTATCCCTGGGGTTTTGGTTGTTCCATAGGAACAGGGATATTATTGAGAATTCTTTCAATAATGGCTCTGGCATCAATATTTTTTAGTCTGGTTTCGGAGCGGAGCACCAGCCGGTGTTTAAGCACGTCAACGGCCAGAGTTTTGATATCTTCAGGAATCACATAATCCCGTCCATTGAGAAGGGCATAGGCTTGGGCTGCTTTGTAGAGGGCAATACTTCCACGAGGAGAAGCTCCGAGGAGAATATTTGGGTCGTGTCTTGTAGTATCCACAATCTGGAGAAGATACTGACGGAGCGAAGCATCTATGTAAACATTCGGAACTTCTATCTGAAGGGAGAGAATATCTTGTACCTCGACCACGGCTTCCAGAGATTGAATGGGGTGGACCTTGTTCTGTCTGAGAATAATCTCGGCTTCTTCGTCCATATCAGGGTAGCCCAGAGCTAAACTCATGAAAAAACGGTCCATCTGAGCTTCTGGAAGAGGAAAGGTCCCTTCAAACTCAATGGGGTTTTGCGTGGCTATTACAAAAAAAGGCTGGGGAAGAGGAACACTCATGCCCTCAATGGAAACTTGTCCCTCTCCCATAGCCTCAAGAAGAGCAGATTGGGTTTTGGGTGTTGCACGGTTTATTTCGTCTACCAGAAGAATCTGTGAAAACAGAGGTCCCTTTCGAAATTCAAAGCGTTTGTTATCCGGATTATAAATAGAGACACCAATGATATCAGCAGGCAAAAGATCAGGGGTTCCCTGGATACGCTTAAAAGTAGCGTTAATGGTTTTGGCTATAGAACGAGCAAGCATGGTTTTTCCAAGACCAGGGACATCCTCAAGAAGAACATGTCCTTTGCAAACAAGACTCACAAGCAGTTTTTCGATCACAGGGCGTTTGCCGACAATTACCTTTTCCACATTTTTGATGATCTTTTGAGATATTTGCTGAATTTTTTCGAGATCCATACCCCCTCCTTGTTTTAGGTGTTTTATTATACCACTTTTTGGAGATTTTGCAAGTATTCTGGGAGAAAAGTAGACCATTTTCAAAAGTTGTTTCTGTCTCTTTTTTGACAGAACCTTTTATCCTGTGTATAATAAAAAGAAGAGAAAAAGGAGTGTTTCATGAAACGAATCTGGATCTATGATACCACTCTTAGGGATGGAAAACAGGCAGAAAATGTGAATCTTTCCCTTGGTGATATGATAGCCATTTCCAGAAAACTGGATCAGTTTGGGGTTGATTATATCGAGTGTGGGTGGCCAGCCGCCAACCCCAAAGACAGAACCTTTTTTGAGGAAATTAAAAAGCTCGAACTTCAGAATGCGCGTGTGGCAGCCTTTGGAAGTACTCGTCACGCCAAACACAGGGTTCAGGATGATCCCAATATAGAGGCCCTTCTCAAAGCAGATACCCCTGTAGTGACTATCTTTGGTAAGAGTTGGGACTTACACGTACGAGAGGTGTTCCATATACCGCTTGAGGAAAATTTGAGGCTTGTATATGAATCAATAGACTATCTCAAAAGCCACAACAAACAGGTTTTCTTTGATGCCGAACACTTTTTTGATGGATACAGGAGCAATCCTGAGTATGCGATGGAGGTACTTCGTACGGCTGAAAAAGCGGGAGCCGATGCTATTGTTCTGGCTGATACCAATGGTGGAATGATTCCTTCTATGATTCGGAACATCATGAGAGATGTGGTGAATGAAATAAAAGTGCACATTGGTATTCATGCCCATAATGATAGTGATTGTGCGGTAGCCAATTCTCTTGAAGCAGTAGAAGCGGGGGCTGTTCAGGTTCAGGGAACGATGAATGGTATAGGGGAGCGATGTGGAAATGCCAACTTGGTTTCTATTATTCCGAATCTTATTCTCAAGATGGGATATGACTGTGGGACCATCACAAGAGAAAGACTTAGGCAGCTCACAGAGATATCCCATTATGTGTATGAGGTGGCTAATATTTCCCCGGATAATAAACAACCTTATACTGGACAAAGTGCTTTTGCTCATAAGGGAGGGGTTCATGTGAATGCAGTGGAGAAAAATCCCAGGACCTATGAGCATATTGAACCGGAATTGGTGGGTAACCGCAGACGTATTCTTATTTCTGAACAGTCTGGAAAGTCCAATATTCTGGAAAAAGCAAGGGAATTGGGACTTGAGGTGAAACAATCCTTTGTCCAGCCTCTTTTACAAAAAGTGAAAGAGATGGAGAATATGGGTTACGAATTTGAAGGGGCAGATGCTTCTTTTGAGCTTCTTGTAAAACGAATCACAGGGCATTTTGTGGAGCGGTTTGATGTGCTTTCTTTTAGGGTTTCTACCTTTGTGAAGACAAACGATTATAGTGTGGTGGAAGCGACGGTGAAACTGCGGGTAGGTGAAATGGAGGAACTTACCGTAGGTGAGGGAGATGGTCCTGTGAATGCCCTCGATATTGCCCTCAAGAAGGGGCTTTCTGTTTTTTATCCTGTGATTAAGGCAGTGAAACTGACTGACTACAAGGTTCGTATCCTGAATCCGAAAGCAGGAACAGCGGCTGTGACGAGGGTACTTGTTTCTTTTCAATACAATGGTTATGAGTGGCAAACGGTAGGGGTTTCTGGAAATATTATCGAAGCCAGCTGGCAGGCGCTTGTGGATAGTATGCACTATATTCTGATGAAGGTGGAAAAATAATCCATGGATAGTCTGAGAAATAAGCCTATTGGTGTTTTTGATTCCGGCGTGGGTGGACTGACAGTGGTGAGAGCTATGATGGAGATTCTGCCGTCGGAGTCTTTTGTTTATTTGGGTGATACGGCCAATCTTCCTTATGGAGAGAAATCGGCAGAGATGGTACATCACTACGCTTTCCACAATGCCCGCTTTCTTCAGGAATTTGATATCAAGGTCATGGTGGTTGCGTGTAATACGGCTTCTTCTGTGGCGCTTTCAGATCTTCAACAGGCCTTTGATTTTCCTGTGATTGGGGTGATTGAGCCAGCAGCGAAAGAAGCGGTAAAGGTGAGCCCTAATCGCAGAATTGGAGTGATAGGAACCAAGCGAACGATACGTACGCAAATGTACACTCACAAGATTCATGAGATTGAGCCAGATGCCACAGTGATAGGCAAAGCTTGTCCTCTCTTTGTTCCTTTGATTGAGGAGGGTTTCCTTCATCATCAAGCCACCACGCTTATTGCTCAGGAGTATTTATCTCCTTTGCGTGGAAAGATTGATTCTCTTATTTTAGGGTGTACACATTATCCTCTCATTCGTGATACTATTCAGTCTGTACTTCCTGATGTTATGTTGGTAGATTCTGCCTACTCAACAGCCAGAGAACTGAGGCAACTTCTCCTTGAGAGGGGATGGCTTTCTGATGTTCTGGTACCTTCGAGGCTTTTTTATGCCACCGATATTACAGAACATCTCAATAGTCTTGCCAGGATGATTTTGCCGGAGGTGCCGTCTCTTGTTTTTGAAGAGGTGAGGTTGGCTTCGACACCGGTAGTGTAGGGAGGAGACGATGGGAGATGGATGGGTGTCTTTAGGGAGTTTATGGTGGCATCCCTGGAGAGGAGCAAGAGAAGCCGTGGCCTGCAAAGAAATTGTCTGGTGGGAATTGGGGGTTGTTTTTTTGCTTGAGATTTTAGCTATGAGTGTGGCTACACTTTTTTCTGTGGGGGGGAATTTTTCTTCGTTTTTCCGTTCTTTGGCCATGGTGAGTTTTTTTTCTCTTGGGACGGTACTTTATTGGATAATAGTTATGGGGGGCATGGTGTTTCTTCTGACTTCTGTTTTTCGTCGGGTGGTTGTGCCTGAGAGGCTTTTTTTTCTTGTGGGTGTTTCTCATCTTCCATGGGTTGGTATTTTTCCTTTTTTTCTTTTGTCGCTGTGGATGCCTCAGCTTTCTTTGTTTCTCATGGCAATTTCGTCGCTTTTTTCTTTTTTCTGGCTGTGGGAGACTCTTTGTCTTGAGTATGCTCTTTCCCGAGGGAAGGCTCTGGTGGTGATGGTTCTTCCTTTTGTTGTATTTGTGGTGGGGGAGGTTTGGAGTCTCTTGCGGATGGTTATCATTGTCGGGCTTCAGGGGGGAGTATGATAAACGTGGGGGCATGGATACGGCAGTATTTCTGGTCTACCTATGATAGATATTTTTACAAGATTCTTATCCCTTCTTTTTTAGTGGGGTTTGCTTTTGTGACCCTTTTTCAAGGTATTGTGGAACTGTACAACCTTATTCAACTTTATATCAAGTCCAATGTACCCCTCAAAAATATTTTTCTCATGGTGATTAACTTGCTTCCTTTTCTTGCTACGATTACTCTTCCCCTGGGGGTGCCTTTTGGGTATATTCTGGCGATGGGCAGGCTTTCCAGAGACTCAGAGATTGTGGCTCTTCGTTCCTGTGGGGTGTCAACATTTCGTATTGTTCTTCCCGGACTCGTGTTCAGTTGGGTTTTGACATTGTTTGCTCTGGTTTTCAATAATTTTATTGGTTATCCGGCTACCAAAGCCTATCTTCTTTTGCGAGTCCAATCAGAAAGAGAAAAACCAATTGTCCAGCTTAAGAATCAGGCTTTTCTCAATGTAGGGAAATATCAATTGAAATTTGATAGAAGCATTACATTTGAAAATATTGAGGTGCTCTTGAATGTTCAGCTTGTGGATTTGCCGGGAAAGAGAACGATTACAGCGGAAAAGGGACGTCTCTACAAGGATCCAGAGTCAGCGAACAATTATGTGATTAAACTACAGAATGGGGGTATCTCCGAAGTCCAGACAATAGAGAGTGAAAATGGCACCAGAGAGGAAAAGATGTTTATTGCTTCTTTTAAATATCTCACGGTATATATTCCCATTTCAGTGGAGGGTTTTCATCTCTCTGAGATTCCTGAGAGTATGAACGTGTGGGAACTGGGGAAAAAAATTGAGCAGGAAGTAAAAAAGAGCTTTTCCTGGCAGAGTCTCACCAATGAGAAGGTACGGCTGAAAGAAAAGGAAAAAGTCTTGAGAAAGCAACTTATAGATTTACAAAGAACCCTTCAGGACCCTGCTCAGCGAAAGGCAAAAGAGGAAGAACTCAAGCTATCTCTTGCTGAAATAGCCAAACAGAAAAGAGACTTGGTGAAACGGGAACGAAGTCTTTTGCCACGGGAACGGATGAGCCTCATGGAAAAGTATTCTTTTCCTGTTTCTATTGTGGTTTTTGCGCTTCTGTGTGTGTTTTTGGGGATGTTTCTTCCTCGGGGAGGGAGAAACGAAAATCTTGGTA
>JBKBIS010000107.1:0-6266 GCA_046294145.1 Brevinematales bacterium
GCTGAACAAAGACAATCTCTCCTAATAGGGGGTCAAATCCCTTCTTGTATTTTTCCTGGCCGGTGAGACTGATGGTAGCAATGGTTCTCCCATGAAACGACTGTTGAAGAGCTATGACTTTGTTTTTACCTTGTTTGTTTCCCCAGAGGCGGGCAATTTTGAGAGCACCATCGTTTGCTTCTGCCCCACTATTGGCAAAGAAAACCATACCATCAAAACTTTTTGCTATCAATGCCTGAGCCAAATCTGCCTGAGGCTGCTGATAGAAAAGATTGGAAATGTGCCATATGTTGCTTGCTTGTTTTTTCAATGCACGTACGACAGCAGGGTGACGATGGCCAAGATTGACAACAGCAATACCTGATGTCATATCAAGATAACGTTTTCCCTTCTCATCCCAGACATAGCACCCTTTGCCTTTTGTAATGGTGACAGGAGTACGTTTGTAGAAGGGGATGAGATAATGATTGGTCTTTTCTTGTGTGGTCACGTGTCAGCTCCTTTTTTAAAACCATAGGTAATTATATGGTAATTCGTGTGAAAATACAAGTTTTTGGGGTTTGTGGAGAAGAGATTTTGCTTTTTTTATCCTGTTTTTAGACAAAAAATGGACTTGGCTGAAATAAGGTAATAGCAAAGATGAATTCTCCAAAACTATGCCTGTCTTTTCATACCTGTCTTGAATTATGCTTTATGATAAGTCAAAGATATGTGAAAAACTTTGACGGAGACATGTCTGTGGAGTGGTTATGGATGTTGTCAATACCAGAAAATCGAATTGGTGAATGACTTTGGTGGTAATCTTGTTACCAACTTTGAGTAGGTGTTCTAACTTTTTTCTGTTTTTTTTGAGGTGCTAAACGAAATCAAATCTGATTGAGTATGCGTGCATGAAGAGTGATCTCTTTTTTTTTTGTTCTGGCTCGCAGGTGGCTTGCCATAGATTTCTGCGTGTAGCGTAAGGTGGTTTTGAGGTTCATGCTTTCCTCTGTTCGAGATTGTTTTGTTAAATTATACTCATTTTGTAGGAAAATAGAGGTTTGTTATGATAATGAAGATGGTAAAAGCATGGCATATCTATGAGTTTTCTTGAATCACTATTTAGATGTTTGAGTGGCTATATCTCTATTTTTCAAGAACTTTTGAAATTTTTTTTAAAAAATTTTCAAAAAACACTTGATTTTTTTTTATTATCATCTCATAATATATCTTGTGTAGTAGTAAGTATCCTTCTACTACTACTCATAGGGAGGGAGGAAGTGAAAAAATTGGCTCTCTATGTAGGGCTTTTGATTGTTCTGTCGGCGGCTGGCTTTGCTCAGCAGGCTCAGAATATTCCTATACCGTCTGTAAATGTGAATATTACAGAGGCAAAGACACCCCGTCAGGTGGCTCTTTCGCTTCAGGTGCTTTTTTTGATTACAATTATTTCTCTTGCCCCGACTCTTTTGATCACACTTACCAGTTATATACGGATGTATATTGTACTCTCGTTTGTGGGACGTGGGCTTTCTCAGCAGGGACTTCCGCCAAACCAGATTATTGTGAGTCTTGCTCTTTTTATGAGTCTTTTTGTGATGTACCCTATTTTCCAGAAGTCGTATCAGGAGGGTATTGGTCCCTATCTGGATGGGAAGATTCCCCTGGCTGAAGGGTACAAAAAGGCGATGAAGCCTCTTCGTGAGTTTATGTTTAAGCAAACCTCAGAAAGATATATCTATCGGTTTGTGAAAATGGCCAGGGTGGAACGTCCTCGCAATCGTGATGATGTGCCGGATTATGTGCTTATTCCTGCGTTTATTTTGAATGAGCTTACGATTTCGTTTTATATGGGCATGTTGATTTTGATTCCTTTTACGATTATTGATATTGTGGTGGCAAGTGTGCTTATGTCGATGGGTATGATGATGCTTCCTCCTACTATGGTGGCTTTTCCCCTCAAGTTGGTTTTGTTTCTGGCAGTGGATGGGTGGGATTTGCTGGTGGAAAAACTTGTTTTAAGTTTTCGTTAGGGGGTAGGGCATGTCAGATGGTCTTATCCTCAAGCTCATGAGTGAGTCTCTCTATCAGGTGCTTTTTCTTTCTGTACCACTTCTGGGTATATCTATGATTGTTGGACTTATTATTAGTATTTTTCAGGCTACGACTTCGATACAGGAACAAACGCTGACTTTTGTGCCTAAAATGGTGGTGATTTTGCTTCTTATGGTATTTTTGGGGCCTTTGTTTTTGAGGGAGTTTAAGGATTTTACCTACCGGATTTTTGAGTATATGGCACAGGCACGCCTGTAGGAGGATAGATGCTCTACGAGGCGTTTTATCGGTATTTTGAGATTTTTCTTGTGGTTTTTGTTAGAATGATGGGAATGTTTACGGGTGCTCCGTTTTTTTCCGGACAGGCTCTTCCTATGAGAGCAAAGTTGTCATTTGCTTTTTTTGTGAGTCTTGTTCTTGTGCCCCTGGTTGTGGGGTTCGATGTGCCTCAGCCTAAGGGCTTTGTGGAACTCGGGGTAGATATGGTTGTGAATTTTGTTATGGGATTTGGTATAGGAAGTTTTGTGTATTTTTGTGTTTCGGCATTCCAGAATGCGGCTCATATGTTTAGTATGCAAATGGGTATGGGTATCAATGAGGTTTATGATCCGATGTCAGAACAGCAAACGCCTTCGTTTGGTAATGTGCTTGGGATTGTGATTCTTCTTCTCTTTTTGCGGGTGGATGGACATATCTACCTGATTCAGGTGATAGCAGAGAGTTTTCGGGGTTTCTGGAAACTGGATCTTGCTTCACTTAATGTGTTTGTGAAGAGTCTCATTGCTGGTATTCGTGTGCTTTTTGATGTAGGTATGAGAATTGCTTTTCCTGTGATTGCTGTTTCGCTTCTTCTGGATTTGGCGGTGGCTATGATTGGGCGTGTGTCTCCTCAGTTTAATGTGATGATTATGGGTTTTCATGTGAAGCTCATTGTGGGATTTGTGGTGCTCTGGCTGTTTCTTCCTGTGCTGATAAATGTAGGCGATGCTCTCGTGTCTCAGGTCCTGGGTGATGTGCGGGCCATGGTGAGAATGCTTCAGCGTGTGGGAGGAGTGTCATGACGACACGTATGTGGCTTCTCTCTTTGTATCCAGAGATTTCTGAGATAACCTTTGATCTTCAACTTTTTGCCGCTGAGGATGAGGGAAGAACAGAAGAACCAACAGAGTACAAGAAACGTAAAGCTAGGGAAGAAGGTCAGATACCTCGTTCTCAAGAGCTTACGGCTATTATTGTTTTTTTGCTGGTTTTCTGGGGTGTGAGTCTTATGGCAGGGTATCTCTGGTATCTTATGCGTTCTGTTTTTCGCTTTTATCTTGAGAATATACTCAACCTTTCGGCTACTGCGAATAACCTTTCTGCTCTCTATGTAAATATGCTCTGGGTGGTGGCCCAGGTGCTTTTACCGATTTTTTTGGTGGCTGTGATAGCTGCTGTGATTGGTAATGCTATTCAGGGTGGTTTTGTGTTTACTACAAAACGAATACAGTTTAATTTTGCCAAAATCTGGGGAAATATTGGTAAAAATTTTGCACGTATGTTCTGGTCAACGGAAACAATTTTTAATCTTGCGAAGTCATTGGTGAAACTTGTGGGGGTTTTTGCTGTGGCTATCCTGTTTTTGCTCAATCGATTTGGTGAACTTCTGACAATGAGTCGTCGAACACTACCTGAGTCATTGGAATTTCTTTCTGTTTTTCTTTTTCAGTTTGTGAGCACGGTAGGTATACTTCTCCTTGTATTTGCTCTGGTGGATTATGCCTTTCAGCGCTGGAATTTTATCCAGTCTCTCAAAATGACAAAACAGGAAATCAAAGAAGAGTTCAAAGAAATGGAAGGAAATCCTGAAATAAAGGCTAAGATTCGTGAGATGCAGAGGCGGTTTATCAGTCAGAATTTAGCCCGCGAAGTGCCCAAAGCAGACGTGGTCATTACAAACCCGACCCATATTGCTGTGGCTCTCAAGTATGATCCTCATTATATGAATGCCCCTGTGGTGATAGCCAAGGGAGAGGGACCTCTTGCAGAACGTATTAAAGCCATTGCGAAAGAAAATGATATATATGTCATAGAAAACAAACCTCTGGCTCGTTCTCTTTATCAGATGGTGGATGTGGGAGAAGAAATTCCACCAGAATTTTTTGAAGCGGTGGCACGTATTCTTTCTATTGTGTATCAGGCCAGGGGGAGGGACGTGGTGGCATAAGGAGGAACTATGGCAAACGATAGGCAAAGTCTTTTCTTTTCTATGCTGGATGAGTTTCCTCTGGCTATTGCGGTGGTGGTGATTGTGCTTATGATGGTGATTCCTCTTCCTGCGTGGATGCTTGACGTTATGCTTGCGCTCAACCTTGCTATAAGCTTGATGATTATCCTCAGTACGCTTTCTATTCGGAAACCAGCAGATTTCCATACCTTTCCAACGCTTATTCTTCTCACTACAATTTTTGGGCTGGGTCTCAATGTGTCATCTACCAGATTGATTTTGAGTCAGGGGGTGGGATTTCAGGGGAAGATTATCCGGGCATTTGGTGAATTTGTAGTGGGAGGAAACTACTGGATTGGAATTACCATCTTTATCGTGCTTTTGGCTATACAATTTCTTGTGATTACCAAGGGAGCAAGTCGTGTGTCTGAAGTGGCAGCACGGTTTACTCTTGATGCTATGCCAGCCAAACAACTTTCTATAGACAGTGATCTCAATGCGGGACTTATTACCGAAGATGAGGCGAGGAAGCGTCGGGAAGAGGTACGTCAGGAAGCGGACTTTTATGGGGCCATGGATGGTTCCTCCAAGTTTGTTTCTGGAAATGTAAAGGTGGCTTTGGTTATTACGCTGGTGGACATCATCATGGGTATTGTAATTGGAACGGTTGTTCGTGGAGAGGATATTGCTACAGCGGCCCAGACATATACTCTTCTCACCATTGGTGATGGTCTGGTGTCTCAGATTCCGGCACTTTTGATTTCTACGGCTACGGGTATTATTGTTACCCGTTCGGCTTCTCAAGAGCGTTTTGGCCGAAATGTGGTGAAACAGATTGCCTCTACATCCTCTATTCTTTATATTACTGGTGGGGTATTGGGGGTGATGGCTCTTTTGCCTGGCTTTCCTACATTTATTATGCTTGTTGTTGGAGGAGGCCTTGTAGCCCTTGGGTATATGATGCAGTCGGCTCAAATGCAGGAGGAGGTCAGAAAAAAGCAAGAAACCAAAACAAAACAGGCTACGGAACAGACAACAACTGTGGAGGATATTGTGAGGGTTGATCCCATGAATCTTGAGATAGGGTATAACCTTATTCCTCTCGTTGATAAGCAGCAAGGGGGAGATCTTCTTGACCGTATCAGGATGATTCGCAAACGTATCGGACTTGATCTTGGTGTACTTGTTCCGCCTATTCGTATTGTAGATAATGTGGCGCTTGATGCTTCAGAGTATGTTATTAAAATTCGGGGAATAGATATTGCCCGCGGTAAGGTGTATCCCAGCAAGTTTTTGGCTATGAATGCTCGTCTTGATCTTGATGCTATTGATGGGATAAGTGTGAAAGAACCTGCCTTTGGTTTGCCAGCTAAATGGATTTCAGCAGAGGAAAGGGTCAAAGCAGAATCTTTGGGTTTCTCTGTGTATGATGCGCCGGCAGTAATAGCGACACATCTTACAGAGGTTATTAAACGGAATGCAGCTTCTCTCCTCACTCGGCAGGATACGCAGTCTATGCTTGATGCCATACGAAAAGAATATCCTGTTGTTGTTGAGGAAGCCCTGAAACATATGAGTGTGGGAGATATCCAGAAGGTTTTGCAGGGGCTTTTACGAGAGGGAGTTCGTATTCGCAATATGGTGACTATTCTGGAAACTCTTTCTGATTATGGATCTACCACCAAGAACATTGATACGCTGGTAGAATATGTCCGGCAGGCTCTTGGAAAGCAGATTGTGGGTAATTATGTAGATGAAAAGAATACTCTCAAGGCAGTGATGATAGATCCTGAACTCGAGGAGATTCTTCAAGATTCTATCTATGAACAGCAAAATGCTACCTATGCTAATCTGGATCCTGAAATCATGAATCACTTTGTTCAGGAGGCTTCACAGATTATTGAAAATGCTATTCAGAATGGCTACTCCCCGGTGATTCTCTGTTCTCAGCGGGTAAGACGATTAGTGAGAGAGATGATAGAAAGGATATTTCCTTCAGTGGGGGTAATCTCCTATTCGGAGGTTC
>JBKBIS010000108.1:0-6252 GCA_046294145.1 Brevinematales bacterium
GGTGTTGACCGTATGACCCAGATGCAAACACGGAACTTAGTGGCTGTGCCTCTTCTTAGAAACGATATTGCAATTGGGGTGCTCGAAGTAGTTAACGCTAAAGAAGGGGGCTTTGATGAAGAGGATGTTCTTCTTCTCCAGAGTTTTGCCAACCAGGCAGCCATTGCTATCTGGAATGCTTTTCTCTACCAGGAAATCAAAGATAGAGCCAAAGAAATGGAGTATCTTTATAGAATTAGTAATCTCACTACCTCCTCATTTAATCCCAAGGATGTCTTTTTTCAGATTGCTACTCTCATTCGAGATGTTTTTGAATCGGAAAGAGTATCTATCATGTTTTTAGATGAGAAGAAAAACAGCCTTGTGCTTGTTGCCGGTACAGGGATAGATGAAAACCTTGCAGATAAGATCCAGATTTCTCTTGAGTCGGATCGCATTTCTGCAATGGTGATGAAAAAGAATAGGGCTTTCTTTACCAATAATATTGAACAACAGGGTTTCAAAAACAAGCGACTCAGGTATCAGAAGGGTGCCTTCATGGCTGTGCCGATTCGTAGCAAGAATATTCCTGTGGGAGTGTTGAGTGTGAGTGAACCAAAAGAGAATGTTGTCTATTCTCTTGAAAAGGTGAAGCTTCTCCAGACTATTGCTTCACAGGTAGGCTATACCCATGAAACACTCAAAATATACCAGGAACGTATTGAGCATGAGAAACTGAGGCGAGAGATTGATATTTTGCGTATGCTTCAAAATGCTCTTCTTATCAAGGATTTCACAAGGTTTTCAAAACTTTCTTTGGCGGCACGTATGACACCCGCAGAGGTAGTAGGGGGAGACTTTTATGATGTCTTTGAACTTGATGAAAAACATGTGGGATTTGTGATTGGGGATGTTTCTGGGAAAGGACTTCCTGCTTCTCTTTTTATGGCTGTGTCGAGAAGTGTTCTGAAGGCTTATGCCTATCAGTTAAATGATCCAGGGAAAGTGCTTAGTATGGCCAATCATATTCTTTATGATGATTCACGCGTTGGCATGTTTGTTACAGTGTTTTATGGGATTCTGGATCTTGAAAGCTGTGAATTTCGTTATGCCAATGCAGGGCATAACATGCAGTATGTCTATAGGGGACAGACAAATCAAATTCATCTTCTTTCCGGGCGAGGGATTCCTTTAGGGATTCAGCCAGATGCTCAGTTTGAAACTCAGTCTCTGGTATTAACCCCCCACGATCTTGTTTTTTTGGTGACTGATGGAGTCATTGAAGCAAACAATCAAAATGGGATGGAGTTTGGTTTTGGTAATCTTAAAAGAGTGGTAGAGAGCTACGGAAATATGAGTGCCTCAGCCTTTGTACAGGCACTGTTTCGCGAAGTAGAGGAGTGGAGCAGTGGAGTGGCTCCGTGGGATGATATTACAGTTCTGGCGTTTAAGCTGGCGTAAGATATGACAAAACATTCTCTTGTTCTTTATCATCACTTTCCTCTCATGGGTAGTACGGTGAGAGGTGCTCATGAGTATGCTTACCATACGATAGAAACACCGGATGAGTGGCATGCGGTAACTCTTTCACGAAGGACTCTTGGAGAACGATTAGGTTATCCAGTCATAGTGACACTTCATCAGACCCATTCTGCCATTATTCATAGAATTACTGAGAAGAATCTTGCTTCTTTTGTTCAAAATCCATTGATTGAAGGAGATGGTTTATGGACAACGCTTGATGGTATTCTCTTAGGTGTTTTTACTGCTGACTGTCTTCCTATTTTCTATTGGACAAAAGAAATGATTGGTATTGTTCACGCAGGAAGGAAGGGAATCTATCAGGAGATTCATCGGAGGATGATCATTCAACTCTCCGAAGCAGGATACAAACCATCAGAGATTCATGTTCTCATTGGACCCCATATTAGAGCCTGTTGCTATGAAGTTGGGGAAGAAGTTATTCAGGAGGTTTCATCTGAGTATGCTCTCTTTCGTAATAATCGATGGTATCTTGACCTTGAAGCTAAAGTGAAAAAAGATCTTGAGAAAGAGGAAGTAATTATGATAGAAAATATTCCTATTTGCACTCTCTGTGGAGATTTTCGTCTGTGGTATTCCTACCGCCGTGGAGAAAGAAGATGTCGGCATCTTCATTTTATAGGCAAAAGAAAATAAACCTTTTTTTATTAAAAAAATTAGGATTTTTGACCTAAAAATGCGTATATTCTATATACAATAAATTCATTTTCAAACACAAGGTGGCATATAAGACAACCATGATTCCAGATCATATTCGGGAGAGAATTCTCTCAAAGGTCTCGCTTGTCGATATTATGGAGAGGGAAGGTATTAACCTTGTTCGCCGCGGAAAACAATATATGGCTTTATGCCCTTTCCACAAGGAAAAAACCCCTTCTTTTTCTGTCAATAATGAGGAGGGTGTATATTATTGTTTTGGCTGTCATGCGAAGGGAAATGCTATTACCTTCTTGCGGGAATACAAAAATCTCTCCTATCCTGAAGCGATGGAATATCTGGCTGATATGGCTCACGAAGATATCAAGCCATATCTTTCTTCTAATAGGGGAGCAGAAGAGAAAAAACGGGACTATACAGATATGTATCAGAAGGCTGTTGAGTTTTACCAGAAAACTCTCTGGTCAGAAAAGGGAAAGGGCGTGGTAGACTATCTGCTTTCACGGGGACTCACTGAAGATACCATCAAAGCCTTTCGGATTGGATATAGTCCTGGAACCAGTGGACTTGCAGAGTTTTTGCGTGCCTGCGGTTTTGAATATGCTCAGATGGTGAAATATGGGCTTCTTTTTGCCTATGAACACAAGGATAGGTTTGCTGGGCGTATTGTGTATCCAATTTATGACAAAGATGGTTTTCCCGTTGCTTTTGGAGCACGTTTATTTGGTAGTGAGGAAGGAAGCAAGTATATCAATAGTTCTGATACCCCTTATTTCAAAAAGAGTGATGTTTTGTATGGCTTTTTTCAGGCTAAAGAGACCCTGAACAAAGAAAAAAAGGCCATCATTGTAGAAGGGTATATGGATGTGATAAGCCTTCATCAGGCGGGTATGACTTCAGCAGTGGCTCCGCTGGGAACAGCGCTTACCATATCTCAACTTGAGTTATTGAAAAGGTATGTCGATACATTAGTGCTTCTTTTTGATGGAGATAATGCGGGTTTGCAGGCGGCATCACGGTCGCTTGATCTGATTGTTGAGACCAAAATGGAGAGCAAGGTGGTGATATTACCTCAGAGCATGGATCCAGACGAAATGGTTATTCAAAACGGTAGGGAAGGAATGCATGATTTTATAAAAGAGCATGCATTGGATCCCATTGACTTCAAGTGGATGTATATTCAACAGTATCAGATGAAAGATCAGCCTGAGAGTAAACAGATAGAGGAGATGTTTCGTTTTATTCAAAAAATGCCCCTTCACAATGAACAGGTAAAGGCTATCCAAAAAGCGGCTTCTTTTCTCCAGGTATCATATGCTACTCTTCATAAGGACTTTGAGCAGTTTGTTTTTCGTAGTACTCAACGTCGTCAGATCCATAAAGATACATCTCAACTTACGGTTACCGCCTCTCAACTTCAGTCTGAGGAACATGAAAGGACGCTTCTGGCTATGCTTGTGAATGCCAGCGATCCCATGGTTCTGGATGTGGCACAGTCTCTGGTAGAAGAAGACATGTTTACGAGTGAACGATATCGAAAGTGGTACCATATTCTTGTCACAGAAAAACCCTCCAAAACATCTTTTTATGAAATAATCAAAGAGGATGATGCCCTGTACGAAAAGCTTTTTTCTTCTCGAAAGGAAATAACTGATGAGGGAATGATGGAACAAATCTATACTTTTCTTGTTCATTATTTCGAGAAAAAACATCAGGAGTGTACACTCAAGATTGAACAGGCAGAAAGAAATAAAGTGGATTTTGAAACTTTGAAATTACTCCAGCAAGAAAAGGTAGAGTGGCAACAGAAGATTTTTGAAGCAAACAGAGCATTAGAAGAGCTTCGTGCTCAGGTGTTTTTTTGAAAACAGAGAAAAACAAGGAGGAAAATAGATGGATTTCGAAGGTATCGATATGGAAACGCTGATGCCTTTGATTAAGTATGGCAAAGAAAAAAGCATGCTTACTTATGATGAACTTCTTCAGAGGTTACCTGATGATGTAGCCTCTTCACAGGAGAAGTTGGAGTATGTTGTGCGTATTTTAGAGGAGAATGATATTACCCTCACTGAGAACATGTTTGAAGAGTTTGATGATTTTTTTGATGATGAGGATCTGGAGAGTTTTATCATTGAATCAGAAGAAGACCAAACGGATAATCCTTTGCGTGTGTATCTCAAAAAGATTGGTCGTGTACCACTTCTCACTTCTGAGCAGGAGATTGAAATAGCCAGAAAGATTGAAGAGGGCCAGCTCAAAATTCGGACGGCTGTGCATGATTCTGGTATGTTTATTCCAGAAGTAGAAGAGATTACTTCTCGTCTTTTGGATCCAAAGAGTGAAGGAAAATACACAGGTCGGCTCTATGATTTCTTCAATCTTCCCAAGATTTACAATATGAATCGAAAGGAAAAACAAGAACGCATGAAGACCGTGGAAAAAGTAGGGGAGTTTCTGGCTAATTATCACCGTCATGTGGATACCCTCAAGGAAGCATGGATTACGGCATCTCCTGAGGAGAGAAAGGCTATCAAAAAGCAAATCAATGAGTTTAACAATGCCTTTTTAGCTTTTGTGCAGGATATGGATCTCAACCCAAAGCTTACAGAGAACGCCGCAGCTAAACTTCAGATGCTTTATCGTGAAATCCTGGAAGCTCAGGAGACGCTAAGACTGATAGAAGAGAATAACAACATGAAGATTGTTGATATTCTGGCGTTGAAGGATAAACAGCCCGATAATGAAAGCTTACAGAGGGTTATTGCTACCATTGAACGGATTCAGGAAAAGTTCACAAATTATGAACGAATGTATACTGCCAGTTTGGAAGACCTTCTCCACTGGGGACAGGAAGTGACTATAGGACAGCAGATAGTAGACGAGCACAAGCAGGAACTTATCAATGCCAATCTTCGCCTGGTGGTTTCTATTGCCAAGCGATATATCAATAGAGGTGTTCATCTCTTTGATCTCATTCAAGAAGGGAATATGGGGCTTCTTCGTGCAGTGGAGAAATTTGACCACAACAAGGGATATAAATTTTCCACCTATGCCACATGGTGGATCAGGCAGGCTATTACCCGCTCTATTTCTGAGCAATCGAGGACCATTCGTATTCCCATTCATATGATTGAGCAGATCAACAAGATCAAAAAGATTGAGATGGATCTTACCCAGGAATTGGGGTATTTTCCTTCTATTGATGATATTGCTCAGAGGATGGGTTGTTCTCCGGACAAGGTGAGAAAAATCAAAGCTGTAGCCAGTGATCCCGTTTCTCTGGAAACCCCAGTGGGACGTGATGAGGATTCTTCTCTGGGTGATTTTATTGAGGACAATCGGGCAACCAGTCCCCTCAATTCAACTATGTCCAGCATTTTGCGGGAACAGCTATTTGAGATTATCAATCAGCTTCCTTATCGAGAACAAAGGGTCCTTATTCTTCGTTTTGGACTTGAGGATGGGTGTCCCCATACCCTTGAGGAAGTGGGGTATACACTTGGTGTTACTCGTGAACGTGTTCGTCAGATTGAATCCAAGGCCATACGCAAACTTCGCAATCCTAAATATGTGAAAAAGCTCTTAGATTATTAAAACAAAAGCCCCTCGTGTTGTCCGGGGGGCTTTTGTTTTTTCACCAATTTCTGACAATTATGGTAGGTAAATGATACCTTTCAAGCTTTTTTTGACTCATATAGGCATCTTCTATGGTGTCAAAATACCCTACACGAACCCGGTAATAGGTCTTTCCTCTAATCCTGGTTTTTTGTTCGAAGGCATTCCAGCCTGCTTTTCTGAGTTGTTGAATGAGGCGCTGGCTATTTTGTCTGTTTCGAAATGCTCCCACCTGGATAACATACCTTCCCTGAGAAACAGGTTGCCATCTCTCTACCCCATTGGTAATGAGGACAAGATTAGTGAGAACAATGGTATTGGTGACGTAATTGGTAATCATAACCACATTGGTAACAATCTCCTGAAGAGAAACGACTTCCGTTTCTTGGGGGACTTCAACTACAGGAACTTCAGGCGTAATTTCATTTTGAAGAGGAGGTGTTTCTTCAGTGATTACTT
>JBKBIS010000109.1:0-6239 GCA_046294145.1 Brevinematales bacterium
TAATAGCCTGTTTTTGGAAGAGAAACTTCAAGGGAAGGAGTAATTTTCCCTTCGTTGTCAAGAAGAACATATCCGTTTCCGGAAAAGCCTTGGTATCGGTTGGTGGCCATATTATGCAGAGATAATATATTCTCTATTTCGTATCTGAGAATACTGGTTTCAGGAATGAGCCATAGAGGTTTCCCCGCACACGAAGAGAGAACAGGATTTTGATGATTGGCTATGACGGTGAGAATTTGGGTTTTCTCTGGAATGGAGATATTTGTTTTGCTGGTGGTGATAGTTTTATCTTTCGAGAGAATAGTATAGGAGGTGGCATTTTTCACAGGTGACCAGGTAATGGTGTTTGAGGTATATTTTATTTTGGGTTCAGAGAGGGAGATATCCTCAGTAGAGACAAGTCGAATGGGTTTTGGGGAGGAGGTACGTTTAAGGGTTATTTCCACGGTATAAGATTGTGGGGTATCTCCTTTGAGAAGAGTAGACGGAGGAACATCTTGTCCATTTATCCGCATGTTTTGTACACTCTCACCATTTCCTGTGATGATGATAGTGAGAAGACTTTGACGGAAAGGAAAATTTTTAAGAGTGAGAGGCCCTTTCACAAAATCTGGAACCATTGGGCGAAAAGAGATACCTTCTTCCGAGATGGTGATACCAAAGAGGACTTTGTAGACAATGGCAAGATAACCAGCTACAGACCAGAGTTGACGATCAGAGTTGACAGCCATCTTGTCAGTGTGACCACGATCGTAGGAGAAATTTTCCTTGTGTGTGCCAAAAAAGGCTGCAGCCCGCGTCATGGCTTTGATGCCAAAATCGACAGCTTCAAGATGGCGAGCTTCTTTGGCAGCAAGGACATAGTAGGCATTAACAAAAGGCCAGATGCCCTTGTTGTGATAGTAACCTGTATGGGGTTGCTGAGGCCAGAGAGAAGGGATACCAAAAGGCACCACAGGAATAGAAGAGATAATATTCTGCACTTCTTCTGCCTCAATAACACCTGTAAGTGTGGCCAGTGCAAGTCCAAGATTGTCCGTTTTGAGAACGGGAAGAGTTTTCCCTGGAAAAGGATACAAATAACTGGCATAGGTGCCAAGGACTTCACTATAAAAATTGGTTCGGATAGCCCTTTTGAGATTTTCTGCCCATGTATTCCATTGTTTGGTATCGGAAGAAAGTCCAAGTTGTTTGGCCATCCAGGCCAATGTGGTGAGATGAGCATAATGAAGCACACATGTGGAAAAAGACGAAGAAAGATAGATGTCTACAGGGCTCATCCATGAGGCATAGCTTTGTTCTCGCCAATCCATGAATGAAGACTCTCCATGATAAAGACCGGTGGTGGGATTGTAAACAGCATGCCGATCAGCGAGGGCAGTATTTTTCATCACCTCATAGGCCCTGGAGAGCAAGGATTGGTCCTTATGCCAGAGGAGGTATTCTTTCATTGCCAGACTCCATACCACACGATCAGAAGAAATTGGCCAGGAACCACCTGTACCAGTGTCCTGAATGATCCATTTTCGGTTGGTGTCTACTTTGGCAAAAAGGCTACTCAGAGAGATGTCTGGCAAAATAGCAGCCAGAGCGAGATGAATACTGTAGGAAATATCCCTTGTCCAGACACCATTCCATTTTTCTCCTGCCATGAAGGTTTTGTCAGGACGTATATTGAGGAGAGCTTCCTGAAGAGCCATGTTGTAGAGGGCAACAAGCAAGGGGCTTTCTGGAGCCTCGAGGGAGGGAAAAGAGTTTATATTTTGAGACAGTTTCCAGATGGTATTGGAACTCAGATAACAAATCTGAATTTCTGTAGGGCTTCTGGCTATGGCGTATTTCTCACCTTGGCGAACTTCACTGGAACTTACTGTGTAGGGTTCATTGGGAGGGTACATCATTGTCTCCTTCTGGACAGTTTTGGTAGGTTGAGGAGAAAAACACCCTGAGAAAAAAACAAGAAGACAGAGAAAGAGAGGAACCATATGAATCTTCATAGAAACTCCTTTCTTCTTTTCGTTATATTATAAGGTATGGAAGAAAAAATGCAAGAGAGAAACATTGCCCGGCAAAAAGAGTATCAATATAAAAATCTTATGAATAGCCAGATCCTTCACATCTCCCATCTGAAAAAACACTTTTTTCTTGGTGAAATTCTCTTGTTGAGTGTGATAAAATAATTGAAAACACTTGATTATTTTCTTTCTCCTATGTACAATAAACAGGAGGAGGAAAATATGAAACGTAAACTTGAGACGAGGTTGTACTACCATCTTCTTTTGAATGTTTTTAACCTCTGGGAAAGATATGCAGAAGAACAGATTCATATTTATGAAGCGTATTGCATGGAAGACAAGGTTCATATCAATCTTCACAAAGAAAATCTTGCTATTCTGAAAAATATTCTTGATATGATTCACCTCATCAAAAAGTTTCTTCTTTCTATCGAAAACAAGGTTTCGGAGGGTGCCTTTGTAACAGTGGATGAGATGAAGGACACTCTTCTTTCGGAAATCAAAAAACTTTTTGATGATTATGCCCTTCCAGATATGATGTATCCACTGGCTAGCAAAAAAATTGAACAGATACATGCTTTTTATCATCAGTTTGTGGATGAGATTACTATTTTGCCCTCAAATGTTTTTAAATAAAGGAGGGAAACCATGAGGATGAAAATATCTTTTTTTTTCTTTCTTTTACTTGTAGGTGCTGGTCAGATGATGGGATATCTCTCGATGGATGAATATTATCAGAAAACAAAGATTGTTGTGAAAGCGGGGGAAAGAGCTCAGTATGTGTATGGGGATAATCTGGCCGGGTATTATGAAAATGCCACTCATGGTTATCGTCAGGGTCAGGGATATCTCTTCAAAAATCGAAATCTTTTTGGTGATTTTACTGCTGTTCGAATGGACACACCTTTAAACAGAACCAGAGAAGCATCTTTGTCAGAAATTTTGATATATGGTGTTCGCACTATTTATAATGATGGAACAATAGAAGAGCTTGCTTTGTTTTCTCGTCAATTGGGTCTTGGAATAGAGGTGAGTCGTCCAGATGAGGATTTTCTTGGGGCCATTCTTCTTTTGAATGAGTTGTCCAATGTCCAGATTGTTCAGCAAAATAATGTTGTGGTGATTGTGAGACAGGAGAAGGCTACGGACATTCCGGGCTATATAGCGATAGGTGTTGATGTGCCCTATCGTTGGGAACGTTTTTCTACCGAGGAGAGCTGGTTGAAACAAAAGGCTTCTCTTTTGTCTATCAAGGTTAGAACATCTCAAAAAACAAAAACTATGCATGTGTATGTAGCTTTTGGTTTTACGCAAGAGGAGGCCTTGCAAAAGGTGTCACGCTGGATAAAACAGAACATGTATGCCAGAAACAAGGAAGAGGTGTTTGAACGTCATACGAGAAGTGTACTCTGGACGGACGATGAACTCTTCAATCAGGCACTTGCCTGGTCAATAGCGGGGAGTTATCTTTTTGTAGTGGAGGAGTTTGGGAAAGGTATCTGGGCTGGTCTTCCCTGGTTCCGGGACAACTGGGGACGGGATACGTTTATTGCTTTTCCCGGGACACTTCTGGTGAGTGGGCATTTTGATGATGCTCAAGGGGTGATAACCAATTTCTCTACCTATCAAAATCGTGGTATCCCCTATCTTGAGGTAGTGAATCCGGGGGACAAAGCAAAAGATATCAGGGTTCGGTTAGGACAGCTCTTTGGAAAAGAGGCGGTTGTGAAAAATGACAGGGTGTCTTTGACTTTGGATAATTATTGGCTTGACAGGCCTGTTGAGGTGGAGAAACATCTTGCTCTTCTTCGCAAGGAATTTCCTGAGTCGATGGTTTCTTATACGGTTATGACCAACAAGGAATTTGGTCGAGTGCCTAATCGAGTGGCAGCGGGGGGAAGTATTATCTATAATACAACGGATGGTACCCCCTGGTTAATTCGGGAGGTGTATGAGTATCTTGCCTATACAAAGGATATGGATTTTATACAGGCTATTTATCCTACAGTAGTGCTTGCCTTGAATGGGGCTATAAAGAACTATGTGGATAGCCAGGGTTTTCTTACCCATGGTGATCAGGATACATGGATGGATGCTTCTCGTGGACCGGGAAAAGAATGGTCTCCGCGTGGGAATAGAGCTGTTGAGATTCAGGCATTGTGGGCCAATGCTCTTCAGGTGGGGATTCAACTGGCTAAGAGACAGAATGATGATGAACAGGCCGCTCGCTGGCAGGCTGTTTATGACAATCTGAGGACCAACTTTGTGAAGTTTTTCTGGAATGAGTATCATCAATCGGTGGCTGATAGAGTACTTGCTGATGGGACGCAGGATATGCGAGTCAGACCAAATGCACTCATGCTTCTTTCAATCCCTTTCTTTGATCCGCTTCTTTCTCCTGAAAGGGAAGCGCTCGTGGTGAAGAAAACTATTTCAGAACTTCTTTTCCCGTATGGAATAGCCTCTCTCTCTCCAAAAGATGTATTTTTTCATCCCTATCATGACAATCAACCCAATTATCATAAAGATGCGGCTTATCACAATGGGACAGTATGGGGATGGAATGCTGGTTTTACCATTACTGCTTTGCTCAAACATGGATATACAGAACTAGCGTATGCTTTGACAACCAATCTTTCTCATCAGATTGTGTTTATGGGATGTCGGGGAAATATGAGTGAGCTTGTGGATGCAATTCCTGCACCTGATGGGAAAATCAAACTCTCAGGAACGTATGCTCAGGCGTGGAGTATTGCCGAATTTGCGCGCAATGCTTTTCAAGACTATCTTGGGGTGAAACCAAGGCTTCTGGAGGATGCGATTGTTTTTGAACCCCATATTCCTTCTGCGTGGAAGAGTTTTGAAAGCCGGGTGGCTCTGGGTAATGGTAGTCTTGAGATTGGGTTCAGACGGCAGGAAAAAGGTATGGTCTATACTATCAGGAGCACAGGTCTTTCATCTTTGACACTTCGCTTTATTCACAATGACGGGGGGAGAAGGCTTCTCTATGAGATCCCTCTCAGGGGCGGGGAAGTACTCTCTCTTGTAGTCGGTAAAGAGAGTGTCATGGTGGGAGAGAACATTCTTTCGCCTGTGCTGGAACTTCAAGCCTCTATGCAAAAGGTGATTGGAGAACTTCGTTTTGCTCAGCCAGAGATTTATCCTCATGTGAAAGCCCACAAACAAAAAGACTATCTCAAGACTATCATTGACAGAAAAGAATACAACAAATATTTACCAAAAACAAAAGGAGGATTCTTTGGGTGGTAGAATTGTATCTTTTGGTGAGGTGATTAAGCAAGCTCTCAATCGCTCCATACCCTATGGCAATTTCCTGATAGAAATACGTGAAGTGTGGGATGAATGTGTGGGAGTGGTTTCAGCCCGGCATACTCTTCCCGTGCGTTATGCCAAGGGGGAATTGAGTGTACTTGTTGATGATAGTCACTGGTTATCTGAATTGAAACTTTATGAACAGGAGATCAAAGAAAGACTGAATAAAGTCTTATCCTTTTCTGTTCAGAAAATTGTGTGGAAGTTAGTGAAGACTCTTCCTTCATCTCCTGCGGTGAAGGAATGGGAACTTTCACCGGCAGAAGATCCATCTTATCAGGTGCCGGAGGATATACGGGAGAAGATAGAAGAGTCAGTTGCCAGGCTTGATGATGAAGGATTAAAACAGGCTATGAGGACGTTTCTTCTGAGGTTATTCTCTCTGCAGCATAGCGCTGAAAATCAGCAGAATAAAGAAACAGAAAGATGGAGGTAAATTATGGCTATTTTAGTCTGTGGTGGAGCTGGGTATATTGGTAGTCATACTGTTTGGGAGCTTCTGGATCAGGGTGAGGATATTATTGTGGTGGATAATCTGGAAAAGGGGCATAAAGCAGCTCTTCAGGGAGGAAAATTTGTCAAAGGGGATCTTCGGGATGAGGATTTTGTGAGAAAACTTTTCCGTCGATATGATATTGAGGGGGTGATTAACTTTGCCGCTTATATAGAGGTAGGAGAGTCTGTTCAGCTTCCGATGAAGTACTATCAGAATAATGTGGCCCTGAGTCTCAATATTCTGAGTGCCATGGTAGACGCTAAAACACCTTATCTTGTGTTTTCTTCAACAGCGGCCACCTATGGAGCAGTAGAAAAAAGTCCTATTACAGAGGATTTTCCTACAGTTCCTACCAATCCCTATGGGGAAACCAAACTCACTGTGGAAAAGGCTAT
>JBKBIS010000010.1:0-16022 GCA_046294145.1 Brevinematales bacterium
CACCCGTCTTTCCTTCGAAACAGCGATGATTCGATTGGGAGGAAATGTAGTCTCAACAGAAAATGCCGCACAGTTTTCCTCTGCTGCCAAAGGAGAAACCCTCGAAGATACCATCCGGGTAGTCTCGGGTTATGGAGACGTCATTGTTATTAGACACTTTGAAGAAGGGGCCGCTTTTCGAGCAAGCCAGGTCTCTCCCATTCCTGTTATCAACGCTGGAGATGGTACGGGTCAACACCCAACCCAAGCTCTTCTCGATCTCTACACCATCCAGAAGGAATTAGGACATATAGATGAGGTTTCTGTAGCCATGGTAGGAGATCTTGCGAATGGAAGAACGGTTCGATCTCTTTGTTATCTTCTTTCCTTTTACAAAAATATCCGCCTCTTCTTTGTTTCTCCTCCCAATGTCCGAATGAAAGAAGACATTAAACAATATCTTGCCAGTCGAAAGATTCCCTTCATCGAGTCAGAAAGTCTCGAAGAAGTAGCTACTCAGGTTGATGTAATCTATCAAACTCGTATTCAACGAGAACGATTTACCAACATGGTAGAATACGAAAAAACCCGTGGTATATACATTATCAATGAAACAATCCTCTCCCGTATGAAATCTCACGCCATTATTATGCATCCTCTTCCCCGTGTTGATGAAATCTCCTATGAAGTAGATAACGACCACCGGGCTGCCTACTTTCGCCAGGCACACAATGGACTCTATATCCGGATGGCGTTACTTGAAAAAATCCTGGTAGGATAGTTTATATGGCATCAGTCAAGAATCGCCTCTGGATCATGCCCACCAATCCCAAACAAAAAATACAGGAAATCAAATCCTTTCTTCCTTTGCCTGTCATGGATCTTCTTTTGAAAACTCTGATCAATCGAGGCTATCAAACACCAGAAGAAATCATAGGTTATCTGAAACCCCATTTTCTTCAACTTCCTTCCCCCTTTCTCTTCAAAGATATGGAAAAAGCCATCCAAAGAATCATGAAAGCCATCAAAGAAGGAGAAAATATCCTTATCTTTGGAGATAAGGACGTCGATGGTGTAACAGCAACCAGCATTCTTCACAAAACCCTCTCCAAACTCAAAGCAAATGTCGCTTTTCGTGTTCCAGAAGGAGATGATAAATATGGGCTTTCTACTGATATTATTCAATGGGCTGCATCAGAAAGGTTTGATCTGATCATTACAGTAGATTGTGGAATTACCGCCATCGATGAGGTAAGACTTGCGTCAAAATTGGGTCTTGACGTCATTATCACGGACCACCACGAACCACGACAGCAACTTCCAGAAGCCCTCGCCCTTATCAATCCCAAAATACCAGAAAGTGGGTATCCATCTTCTCTTCTCAGTGGAGCCAGCGTTGCCATGAATCTTGCCTGGGCTCTCCTCGAAGCCCATTTTCTCCATGAATACCATGACCAGGAACTTATCTTTTGTGATATCGAAACCACCGGTCTCAATCCTTCCCGAGATGAGATAATCGAAATAGGGGCGATCAAGGTCAAAAATGGCGTTGTGATAGAACGTTTCCAATGTTTTCTCAAGACAGAAAAACCCCTTCCAGCAGAGATTTCTCAACTCACAGGCATTACCCCTGAGATGCTCGAACAACAAGGAATACCCTCCACAGAGGCACTGGAGAATTTCTTATCCTTCGTAAACAACAAAAAAATAATCGGCCACAATATAGTGGATTTTGACATGCGTTTTCTCCAGAACGCTATCAGAAAACATCTGGGAAAAAACTTTTCTCCACCCATTGAAGATACACTTCGACTCTCCAGGATCCTCTTTCCAAAGATAAAAGACCACAAACTTTCCACTGTAGCTGAGGCATTGGGCATCTATGTGAATACCACTGAGCTTCATCGTGCTTCTTTTGATGCCGAACTTTGTGCTCGGGTGTACAGATCTATGATTCTCCAGAGAAACCATCCCCTCATTCAATCTCTTCAGGATATCATGAGCCTGGCAGCCATTGGAACCATAGCCGATATTATGCCCCTTGTCAAAGAAAATCGTACCATCGTCAAGAATGGCCTTGAGTTTATCAAGTATTCTTCCATTGGTCTCATCAAACTCATCCAGTCTCAACAAATCCCTATCCAAAAGGTCAGTGTCAAGGATATTGGCTGGGGCATTGCCCCCATGCTTAATTCTCCTGGCCGTGTAGGACAGGCCAGTATCAGTGTCGAACTCCTCCTCTCCTCAAAAATCCACGAGGTTGATGAACTTCTCAGCCATATCGTAAACAAGGACAATGAACGTCGTCAGCAATTTGACAACAATCTCAAAAACATTGAAAAAAAACTCACTCCAGAGGTTCTTGATGAAACTGTGATCATCCTCGAAAGTAGTGAAATTTCCAAAAATTCCACAGGGCTACTCTCCAACAGGCTCTCTCTCCAGTACCAGAAACCCGTTGTGGTTATTGCTGTTCAGGAAAAAGAGGCTATTGGATCAGTTCGAAGTGCCGTTAATTTTAATGTTATTGAAATGCTTGAACACTGTAGTGATCTTCTGTCTCAGTTTGGTGGACACAAGGCAGCCGGTGGTTTCACGATATCCAATGACAAACTCCCGATCTTCAAAGAACGTGTATTAGAGTACTATGAAAGATCTCAACAGGTATCTACACCAGATCAAATTGTCATAGACCTTGAGATAGACCGACTCTCAGACATTACTCTTGAAAACCTCCGCTATCTTGAAAACATGATGGAACCAATTGGAACAGAAAACGAACTTCCCAGACTTTTCATCTCCAAAGTAAAACTTGCCAATGGCTACTTTTTTGGAAAACAAAAAGACCATTTTCAGTGTTTCGTTGTCAAAGGGGACACAAGTCTTCCAGCTGTGGGATGGTCCTTCAAAGAAACCCTCACCAGTTTTGGTTTTGAAAAATTTGCCGATCAGTGGTTTGACATTGTGGCTGTTCCGGAAATCAATCGTTATAATTCAACAGAACAGGTACGTCTCAACCTGGTGGATATAGCCCTTCATCCCTACGAAAGGGTATAACCATGCATATAAAACAGGAAATTCTTGATGCCTCTATCTTTCTTGTGGATGATTCTCCCACCAGCCTCCACTTCTTTGAAAAAATCTTAAAAGAGGCTGGCTTTTCTCATATCACTTCCTTTCAACAAGAAAGTCAAGCTCTGGTGGCCATGCTCACAAAACCCCCTGATCTTGTTCTTCTTGACATGATCCTTCATCAAACAACAGCCGTGGATATTCTCAAAACACTCAAAAACAATATCAAGACAAAAAATCTCCCCGTTATTGTTCTCTCTTATTCTTCAGATGAGAATCTCATTCTCGAGTGTCTTCAACAAGGTGCAGAAGACTTTATCCCAAAGGAAAGTAATCCCCTTGAGGTTTTAGTCCGAATCAACAATATCCTCACCAGAAACTACTACATGAAAAGCCTTTTTGAAAAAAACCGTCGTCTTGAAGAAGATATACGGTTTGCAGCACATGTTCAAGAAAAATTTCAAAAGATGACCAATCTTCACATGAAACATCACTATGTTGAGGTCATCTGGCATCCTTACAATATTGCCAGTGGAGACTTTTACTTCGCTACAAGTTTCCCTAATGAAAAAACCTTCTTTTTTCTCCTCGATGTTTCCGGTCATGGGGTTGGGGCAGCCCTTGTTGGATTTCATCTTAACTTCCTCACCCAGCAATGGATAGCTATGCAACCTCTGGCCTCCGCTGAACATCTTCAAAGATATGTGGAATGGATCAACGGTGAAATGGAAAAAGAATATGGGATTATGGGAATCTTTCTCTCAGGAATCTTTGGGCTCTGTGATGAGCAATCTCAAACCCTCCATCTGATATCTGCCGGCTCTCCTCCCCCCATCATTCAAACAGAGACCTTTTCTCTTTTAGAACTCAAAAATTCTGTGGCTATAGGTGTGGTTTCTCCTGCTGTTTTTCATCTCAATAGTTTCAGCACCACCTCCTGGAAAAGACTTCTCTTTTTTACCGATGGCATCTATGAAATCCAATCTCCATCAAAAGAGATGCTATCTATTTCTGGCTTGCTTCAGATTCTCACATCACTGGAAAAAGATCAAAAATTTTCTCTTGCCAATCTGTACAACCGCATTGCCAAAGAGTATGCCTATCACTTTGAAGATGATGTGACTATTTTTATGCTGGAGAAAATCCCATGATAGACTCTTCTACCTGGAAGGGTAATAATCACTACCCTCTTCTCCTGGAACGTATTCTCACCCAATCTCAAGGAAGACTTCTTGTCGTGAACGGAGAACCAGGAATCGGAAAAACCTCTCTTGTGCTCTTAACCCTTGCCAGACTGTACGGTGAGGATTTTCTCCTTTCTCCCTCTTTTCAATTTTTTAGACCTGATGATTACGATATGAAGCTCTCCTATTACCTCGCGTATCCCACCCCCCTTCAAACCTCTCACCTCCAACTATGGGGCATTCAATTTCTTGCTCATCTTTCTCAGCTTATGTTTCTCAAAGAAATCAAAACCCCACACTTCTCATACAAAAAACAATCTTACAACCTTGATGAATTTCGAACCCTCATACACACGCTTTTGATGCAAAAAAGCTTTGCCTCAACCCTTCTTGAAGACAAAGAATTTCAAAAACATATTCTTTCACTTGCTGAGGAAATCACGAAGAAAAAAAGTATTCCCATCGCTTTCATCCAGGAGGTTATCCATTTTCATCAGTATACAAGCGATATACCCCGTGTCACCTTCATTGGTAGCTGGGAAATGGCCACTCTCGAAGCCCAGAATGCAGCTCTGAAACTCTTTGAAGAAATGCCTCTCAATAGCCGGATCATACTCCAGACCAATGCCATAGAAAACGTTCTTCCTACGATTGTTTCCCGAAGCCTGGTGATTTCTCTTCCCTCTCTCTCACCAAATCTCGTAGCAGATATCCTGGGCGTCCCATCTTCATTTTCAAACTGCTCTCTCCACATGAGAGAATTTCTTTTCAAAGAACATTCAAAAGCCTCTCAGTTAGCAAAAGATTTCCTTAATGACCTTGCCTTTCGTGTCCAGTACGGAGATGATATTTTTGATTTTGTTCAACAGATTTGTGAAACACCATCAACAACTCAATTTTTTCTGGACAGTCTCCTTGGACAACTAAGACTCCACTGGCTTAATCACCAAAAAAATATTCATGCAAAAAAGGATCCAAAAGAAGAAACGGAAAGATTTGTCACTTACAGTTCAGAAGTAACGGAGTGGAGAAGAGAAATACTTTCTCTCAAAAACTCTCTCAAAAAAAGTAATCTCCAGCCTTCTTATCTGCTCACTGATCTTCTCATCAAACTCGCTCGCTGGATACAGAAAAGAAAAATAAATTAACCCTTATAAGTTTTCACAAACTCTTCTACAGTTCTTTGAATTTCATCTCTCACCTGACGTGTAAAGGCTCGTTTTTCCTCGTCGCTACCCTGAAAAGAAGATGGATCTCGAAATCCCCAGTGAAGCCTTTCCACCTTTCCAGGAAAAATAGGACAACGTTCGGCTGCTTCAGGATCACACACGGTAACTACATAGTCATAGGTTTTACCTGCCTTGTAGAGGTCAAAAACCGACTTGGTTTTATTTTGAGATAAATCGTATCCTATTTCTTTCATAACTTCAACTACAAAAGGATTGAGTTTCCCAGGTTCGAGCCCTGCGCTTTCAGCCTCAAAAAAATCTCCTCCGATTTTATTGAGAAATGCTTCCGCCATCTGACTTCTTGCTGAATTGTGAATACACACAAAAAGTACCCGTTTCTTTGACATACATCCTCCAAAATTATACTCTTTTAGTATGTTTATTATACATGGAAAAAAGAAAAAATGCAAAAAAATAAGATTATCTCTTTTCTCAATAAAAGAAAGCTACGACACCAGGACATCATAGACTTCTTCGGTTTTCTTTTCCTTCTATCCTTTCGCGATCTCTGTCCCTATTCCTGCATCTGTGAGAAGCTCAAGGAGGAGGGAATGCTCAATCCTTCCGTCAATAATATGAACCTTTTCTACCCCACTTTTTACAGCCTTCAAGGCAGAATCTATCTTGGGGATCATTCCTTCACTGATACGACCTTCTTTTTTTAGCCTTGCAATGGTCTTTTCGTCTACCGTAGAAAGAAAGGTCTTCTCATCTTTAATATCCTCATAAATACCTCTGACATCAGTCATATAGATCAATTTATAAGCCTGAAGAGCAATGGCTATCTCACCTGCTGCTACATCAGCATTGATGTTATAAGTTCTTCCATCTTCTCCAACCCCTACAGGAGAAATCACTGGCACATATCCCCCCGCAAGAAGAATCTCTATAACCTCAGGTTGAATAGAGACAATCTCTCCCACAAAGCCTATATCTTTTGGCCCTTTTTTTCTTGCAAGAATCAGTCGATTATCCTTCCCGGAAAGTCCAATCGCTTTTATTCCATGAGAATTAACAGCCGCTACCAATTCCTTGTTAATGAGTCCACTTAAAACCATTTCTGTCACCATCATGGTCTGCTCATCCGTGTACCGATACCCATCAACAAACTTTGGTTCCATTCCCAGACGCTTCATCATCTCAGAAATGGCCGGTCCTCCACCATGAACAATCACCACATTAATCCCCACTAACTTGAGAAGAGCAATATCCTGCATAACCAGCTCCTTGAGTTTTGGGGACTCCATAGCATTGCCACCATATTTAATAACCACAGTTTTCCCGGAGAATTCCCGAATATAGGGAAGTGCCTCCATAATAATCCGCGCTTTTTCAATGTATCTTTCCATATACCTCTCCTAAAGAGAAAAATGTCCCTGACGAACTGAATTACACCCTATCGAAAAAGCTACAGGAAAAGTAGCTATATGACAGGGAAGAATCTTGACAAAAACATCCATAACAGTTTCTCCAAATCCCAATCCTTGAAAACCAATAGGAAGAGAATTGATCTTCTCTTTCAGAGATTGGGCTATTTGATTAGCCATCTCATCAGAAGAACGATAACCTAATGGTTTCAATAACATTTGTTTGGAAACACTCAGTGCCTTTTCCAGCGTACCTCCAATTCCCACCCCCAGAATATAAGGAGGACATCCCTTGGATCCAATAGACTTCATTTCTTCTACAATCCATTCCTCCAACTTTGGCAAACCATCAGTAGGAAGAAAAAGACGACATCGTGTTACATTTTCAGATCCTCCCCCCTTTATAAGAACAATTCCTTCTAGACTTTCATTTTCTGTCCATTCTGTCGTAACAAACACAGGTGTATTGTCACCCGTGTTTTCCCTCGTGAGAGGATGAGCCAAAGAAGCTCGGAGATGATATTTTTTATAAAACGAACGCACCACCTCTTCTACAGTACGCTGAAGGGGGAAATCAAGACAAACTTTTCCATGATAGAGATAAATCTGCACATATCCTGTGTCCTGACAAAGAGCCCTTTCTTCTTGAGAAGCAATCACAACATTTTTTTGATAAAAGGAAATAATTTCCTGTGCAAAAGAAGGTACTTCCTTTTTCATCTTTTCAAAATAAGCACAAATATCCGGTCTTAAGGAAAAATGTGCCGTATGGAGAGCATCCTCCATACGGCGGACAAAATCTCTCTTTCGTATCTTTCTCACTTCGAACAACCCTCACACTTTCCCTCCGTTTTTCCCTCGGAGAAACCTTTTTTGTAATCAGTCACATAAAACCCACTTCCTTTGAAAATAATTCCCATTCCTCCACCAATCTTTCGTTTTACTTTTCCCCCGCATGAAGGACAATTCTCAAGAGGCGCCTCACTCATCATCTGAAAAGCCTCAAATTCATAGGAACAATCAAGGCAAATGTAATCATAATGTGGCATACAAACCTCCTTTATCTCTTCTTACAAAGAAAGTGCTTTCAATCGATTTATAGCCTCAAGGATATCCTGTCGATCTCCAAAAGCAGAAAGTCTAAAATATCCATCTCCATTTCTTCCAAAACCAACTCCCGGTGTTCCTATTACTTGTACTTTATCTAAAAGATAATCAAAAAACTGCCAGGAGTCCATAGGAGTCTTAAACCAGATATAAGGAGAATGTTTTCCACCTGTGCATGGAAGTCCAAGAGAGGTAATAGCCTCATAAATGAGATGGGCATTTTCCTTGTAATATCCAATAACTTCTTTGATTTCTTTCTGTCCTTCTGGGGTAAACACTGCTGCAGCAGCTTTCTGCACAGGATAAGAAACTCCATTAAACTTGGTAGATTGTCGACGAAACCAAAGAGCATGAAGAGAAACAGCTTGCCCTTTTCTTGTATATACCTTCACATCTTTAGGAATAATGGTATAAGCACATCGAGTTCCTGTAAAACCGGCTGTTTTAGAAAGACTTCGAAATTCCACAGCCACCTCACGAGCTCCATCAATCTCAAAAATACTCTTTGGAATAGAAGGATCTTCGATAAAAGCCTCATACGCCGCATCAAAAAGCAATATGCTCCCATATTTATGGGCATATTCCACCCAAGCTTTTAGTTCCTCTTTTGTGAGAACCTGCCCTGTAGGGTTATTAGGAAAACATAGATATACAACATCAAATCTTTTTTTAGGAATTTCTGGTTTAAAATTGTTTTCAAGGGTAGCATCAAGGTAAAAAAAGTTTGTATAACGCCCACGAATAAATTTTCCAGCCCTTCCCGCCATAACATTACTATCCACATAAACAGGATATACAGGATCAGGAATAGCAACCGAAATTTTTGTATCAAAAATCTCTTGAAAATTTGCTGTATCTTCCTTTGCTCCCGTAGAAATAAAAATTTCTTCAGCGCTTATATAAATTCCTCTTTTCTGAAAATCCATTTGAGCAATAGCTTCTCGAAGAAATTCATACCCCTGTTCAGGACCATATCCATGAAAGGTTTCTTTTTTTGCCATCTCTTGTACACCTTCTTGAAAAGCCTTTATCACAGAAGGAACAAGTGGTTGCGTCACATCCCCAATTCCTAAACGAATAATTTTTTTCTCTGGATGCTTTTGCTGATACTCTCTCATCCTCTTCGCAACCTCAGAAAAGAGATAACTTCCCTGTAAAAGAGTATAATTTTCGTTTACCCTAACCATATATCTCCTCCATATCATGTTTCACGTGAAACATTTACTTTTTTTGAGAAAGGATGGTATAAATATACTCTAATTCTTGTTCAGAAAAATAATGAATTTCTATTTTTCCTTTCTTTTGAGAACCTTTAATGATTACCTTCATACCTAAAGCCCGAATAAACTTTTCTTCAAGATGACTAAGCGCTGAAGGAGTTTCTGTTTCACGTGAAACAGAAACTCCTTCTCTTTCAAAGACTTTTACTATATCTTCAGCTTCACGAACAGAAAGCCCTTTTTGTATAATATATTCACTAAATTGAATCATCTTATCTACCTGAGAAAGCATCAAAATAGCTCGTGCATGTCCCTCCGTTAATTCTTTTCGAATAAGTTTTTTTTGAATTACTTCAGGAAGTTTAAGAAGTCGAAGGGTATTTGCTATTGAACTTCTATTTTTCCCAATCTTTTGGGCAAGTTCATCCTGAGAAATACCAAGTTTTTCCATAATCTCTTTGTATGCCAATGCCTCTTCAATAGGATTTAAATCTTCCCTTTGAATATTTTCAATAAGAGCCACTTCAAGTTTATCTTCCTCGCTAAAATCACGGATAATTGCTGGAATTTCAAGAAGACCTGCCATTTTCGCTGCTCGCCATCTTCTCTCTCCGGCTACGAGCTCATACCGACCATTTCCAAGATCTGTTACAAGAATGGGCTGAATCACCCCTTTTTCTTTAATAGAATCAGCAAGTTCTTTGAGTTCATTTTCTCCAAAAAATTTTCTTGGTTGGTATTTGTTAGGAATAATTTTCCCTACATCTATCATTTGAATGTTGCCTTTATGAGCTTCCTCTTCTAAAATATTTTCATCAACCAAGGCAAGCATACCCTTCCCTAATCCGTGTTTTTGTGCCATATTATCCCCCTATTCGCTGTAAAAATTCTTTTCCAAAGGCAGCATAAGATTCAGCACCTTGACTTTTATCATCATACTCAAAAATGGCAATCCCATGGCTAGGAGCCTCAGAAAGCCTTACATTTCTCGGAATAACTGTTTCATAAACCTTTTCCTGAAAGTATCCTTTCACTTCATCGAAGACCTGTTTAGAAAGATTGGTGCGAGAATCATACATAGTTACAAGAACTCCTTCAATGGCTAAGTTTTTATTCAAACCACTTTTCACTAATTTGATAGCCTTCAAAAGCTGAGCAAGTCCCTCCATGGCATAAAACTCACTTTGCATAGGAATAAGAACGGAATCCGCAGCTACAAGCCCATTTAAAGTAAAAAGCCCAAGTGATGGAGGAGTATCGATAAGGATAAAATCGTAATTCTCACGAACCTCTTCAAGAGCATCTTTGAGAATAAATTCTTTCCTTGGCATATTTAAAAGCTCTATTTGCGCTCCTGCTAAATCTAAGGTAACGGGAACAATAAAAAGATTTTTATACTTCGTAGGAAAAATCACTTCTTGAAGTTTTTTTTGGCCAATAAGAACTTCATATATACCATTTCCACTCCTTTCTCTTATATCGATTCCTAGTCCGCTACAAGCGTTTCCTTGAGGATCTATATCTATGAGAAGAACCTTTTTTCCTACATTGGAAAGGTAAGCCGCGAGATTAACAGTGGTGGTTGTTTTTCCTACTCCACCCTTTTGATTCGCTATAACAATAATTTTTGACATGTCTTTCCTCCAAATCTTTACTGGAACATTATTATATCATAAAATAGGTTTTTCTTCAAATTCTTTTTTTTGCACATAAAAAGGAAATAAGAAAAAGAAGAGAAAAAAGAATAAAAAAAACTTCGTAATAGTCATCATACTGCAGGGATTTGTATAGAATATTTTTTTATTTTCTTTAAAATTTATGAGATGGAAGCTATTTATAGTGTGCAAAATTCTTAAAAAAAGTGTGTTTTTTAATGAACAAAAAAACAAAAAAATGATTACAAAAGAAACAAAAATTTTATTGAAGAGAAAAAGAAAGGGTTTATCTACAGCAAAAGCAATAATTTTGCACAAATATTTTTTTATAAAAGGAAGTTTACAGAAAAAGTTTTTTTCTTTACAATATTTTATCTTAAAAGCGAGGAGGATATATGGAAAAAACATTGGAGAAGTTTTTTGAGTTTTCTAAAAGAAAGACATCTCTTTCAGTAGAGATTCTTGCCGGGATTTCCACGTTTCTTACTATGGCGTATATTATTGTGGTAAATCCGCAAATTCTCTCTTTGGCTGGCATGGATTTTAGTGGTGTTCTTTTAGCTACAGTGTTGGTTTCTTCTCTTTCGAGTATTTTTATGGGCTTGTATGCTAACCTTCCTTATGCATTAGCTCCTGGGATGGGTATCAATGCCTTACTTTTACGCTTGTACTGGGAATGGGAATGAGCTGGCAGACGGCTTTAGGTGCAGTGTTTATATCTGGACTTATCTTTATTTTACTGTCTATTCTTCCCGTTCGACTCTGGATTCTCCATGCTGTTCCTAAGTCTGTAAGGTATGGGGTAGCTGCTGGTATTGGTCTTTTTCTTACCCTTATCGGTTTCAAATCTGTGGGATTTATTGTACCAAATGAAGCTACTTTGGTAGGTTTTGGGGGAATGACTCCTCAGAATATTCTCTTTCTTTTTGGTCTGGTATTTACCTCTATTCTCGTGATTCGAAGGGTAAAGGGTGCTTTGATTTTGGGTATTGTTGGAACCTCTATTATGACTGTGCTCATTTCTTTTCTTGGGGTAAGGTATGGTTGGTTTGATAAGGCTCTGGTGCAGCTTCCGACTTCTCTTGTAGCTCTTCCAAAACTTGATGTATTTTTCAAATTGGATGTCATGGGGGCCTTAAAACTGGCTATGATTGGTCCTGTTTTTTCCCTTCTTTTTACCGATATGTTTGATTCTATTTCTACCTTTATGGGTATTGCTCAGGTTTCTGGTTTAGTTGATAAGGATGGACAACCTCTCAATGCAAGAAAGGCTCTTCTTGTAGATGCCATTTCTACCACTATTTCTGGTCTTTTTGGAACTTCTTCTGGTACCACCTACATTGAGTCAGCTGCAGGTGTTGAAGAAGGGGGAAGAACAGGACTTACCGCTATTGTAACAGGACTCCTCTTTTTACCCTTTATGTTTTTGAGTCCCCTTTTGAGTTTTGTGCCTGCTGTAGCTACTGCTCCTATTCTTGTGATTGTGGGGGTTTTTATGATGAAACCTCTTTTGCAGATAGATTGGAACAATTTTGAGGAAACTGTACCTGCGTTTATGGCGCTTATTTTGATACCCCTTACCTACTCTATTACACAGGGGATTGTTTGGGGATTTCTTATCTATACGATTCTCAAGCTTCTGACAGGAAAGATAAAAGAGATCCATCCTATGTTGTATGTGGTTGATATTTTGGCTGTGTTAATTTTGTTTTTTCATTAAACAGGAAACGTGAAAAGTATGAATCCCCTCTCACTGGTTGAGGGGGGATTTTGTTTTTTCTTGACTATGGAGAGTTTCTTTCTTATACTATAGCTACGCTAGGGGTGCCAGCGAGGCTGAGAGGGAGATTGTCTCCCAACCCTCGAACCTGATCCGGATCATACCGGCGAAGGAAAGCGCCCTCCCAGGCGTTTGTGGGAGGTTTTTTATGGATAGTCCTCTTGTTATAGGTGATAAGAGGTTTTCCTGCAGGCTTTTTGTAGGAACTGGTAAACTTCCTTCTTCTGCGATGATTCCTGAGATTGTGAAATCAAGTGGAACACAGATGATTACGGTGGCTTTGAGGCGAGTAAATCTTTCTCGACCTGAGGAAAATATTCTTTCTTATATTCCTGAAGGGGTGGTGATTTTACCTAATACCTCAGGGGCAAGAAATGCTGATGAAGCTGTGAGAATTGCCAAACTGGCTAGAGAAGCTGGTTGTGGAAATTTTGTTAAAATTGAGATAATTCATGAAATGGATTATCTCATGCCTGATAACGAAGAAACTATAAAGGCTACCGCTATTTTGGCTCGAGAGGGTTTTGTAGTTATGCCTTATGTGATGCCGGATTTAATTGTAGCTCAAAAACTTGTGGATGTCGGGGCGGCGGCAGTGATGCCCCTTGGATCTCCGATTGGCTCTCATCGTGGACTTCGAACAAAGGATCTTATTGCTATGCTTATTGAAAAGATTGATCTTCCGATTATTGTTGATGCAGGGATTGGAAAACCCTCTCATGCGGCAGAGGCTATGGAAATGGGAGCTGATGCCGTTTTGGTAAATACAGCTATTGCGACAAGTGTGGATCCGGTGGCAACCGCGAGGGCATTTTCTCTGGCTGTGGAGGCTGGGCGTATTTCTTACCTCTGTCAAAAAGAGCAAGAGAGTCTTTATGCTCAGGCAAGTTCGCCTCTTTCTGGCCTTTTGTCATAAGGAAAAACTATGAAAGCAACTGAGGCATTTCTTCCCTGGCTTGAGTATGACATTGATGGTTTTGTTTCACGGGTAACACCTCACGATGTGAAAAGAGTCCTCAAAAAAGATTCATTGACCCCTGAGGATTTTTTGTGTCTTCTTTCTCCTGCCGCAGAAAGTTTTCTTCAGGATATGGCTATTCTTGCTCAGAAAATAACTTCTTACCATTTTGGGAAGGCGATTCTTCTTTTTGCTCCTCTTTATATAGCGGATTATTGTCAAAATCAATGTATTTATTGTGGCTTTCGGGCACAAAATGTATTTCCACGGACAAAACTTTCTCTTGAGGAGATTCAAAAAAATGGGGAAGTGCTTTCAAGTAAAGGGTTTCGACATACTCTCCTTTTGACCGGAGATGCTCCTTCTGTAACTTCAGTGGATTTTTTTGAAGAGGCACTTTCTCTTCTTCAGCCAATGTTTGACTCTCTTGCTCTTGAGGTGTATCCCTTGTCAGAACAAGACTATGTTCGTTTGAAAAAAGTTGGTTTAGATGGTCTTACGATCTATCAGGAGACCTATGATAGGCAAGTGTATGATAAGGTTCATCCAACAGGGCCCAAAAAGGATTATCTCTGGCGTTTGGAAACTCCAGAAAGAGGGGCTAGGGCAGGACTTCGTTGGATAACTATTGGGACACTTTATGGGCTTTCTGATCCTCTTCATGATGCTTTCTGGACGGCCATGCATCTTTTGACTCTCAAAAGGTATTACCCTACTGTGGAATGGGGGGTTTCTCTTCCTCGTCTCAATCCAGCAGAGGGAGATTTTGTTCCAACATATCATCTTTCAGATAAGCGTTTTGTCCAGTTTTTGCTGGCATTTCGAATTTTTTTTCCTAGTGTAGGAATCACCCTTTCTACAAGGGAAAGGCCTGCTATGAGGGATATGCTTATTCCTCTGGGTGTTACCAAAATTTCAGCAGAATCTCATACGGAGGTTGGAGGATATGCTGGTAACCAGCATCGTATTCCTCAGTTTGAGGTAGCGGATAATAGAAGTTTAGAAGAAATGGTTGTGGTTATTCGTTCTAAGGGGTTTGAGCCAGTCTTCAAAGACTGGATTGGTGTTTTATGAAAAAGGAATCTCCAGAAAAACACTCATTTTTTGGAAATAAGGCGTTCTGGTTTCTTTTTTTTTTTGAATTTTCTTTCATTTTCAAGTTATGCGGCTCTTAATACTCTTCCTTTTTATTTATCTCACCAAGGATTTTCTCGATCTTTCACAGGATTTTTTATGAATATTCATGTGTTTGGGCTGGTTTTTTGTGATGTTTCTTCTGCCTTTTGTAGAGAGATGGAGTAAAAGGAAAATGATAATTTTTTCGTATGGACTTGAGTTGTTAGCTTATATTGGTATGTTTTTAGGAGCGTGGGATATGAACCTTTTGGTGGGTTTTCGTATTTTCTTGGCTTTGTCTTATGCTGTGGGTTTTACAGTCAATGCTTCGATGGCTTTTTATGTACTTCCTCCTGAAAAACGGACAGGTAGTATTGCTTTTTTGGTGTTTCTGGTATTCTTTCCAATCCCTTTTGTGCGTGAGTGGGATAATATATTTTGCAAGTTTTTCCGTGGGGACTGTTTCTTTCTAGAGGAATTTTGACAATTTTTCCCATAATAATAGCTTCTCAGGTTAAAGAAAATTCTTTACAGAAGGAAAATCATGAGGTAAGGCATCTTCTGGATGTGTTGAAAAGAAAAAATCTCTGGAAGGAATTTTTTCTTGCTATGGTATTAGGAGGGGCTTTTGGTACATTAGCTACCTTTATTCCTTTGCAAACAATGGAGTGTTTGGGTACTTCTTTTCTGCCAGTCTATTTTGGAGTATATTCTTTTGTGGCAATAGTGTTTCGATTTTTCTTTTCTTTTGCTATAGACAGATATTCTCCTGAAAAGTTTCTTTTGTTTGGTTTTGCTTTAGTTTTTTGGAAACAGGAAATATGACTTTTCTTTTTACAAAAATTCAGATAGTGATAACTGGTATTGTTTATGGTCTTGGGCATACTATTCTTTATCCAGTTTTGAGTGCTTTAGTGGTAAGAAAGCAAAGATGGGGAGAAATATGTTACTCACAGTGTTGTTATTGGGTTTTATGCTCTTGGGGGCTTTGTTTTTCCTTTTGGTCTTGGGAAAGTGGGAAACTGGCTTTCAACGACAAGTATTTTTTGGGGAATGGCTATCTTTACAGGATTGGCTTTTGTCTGGTTTTTTATTAATCAGGGAAAAGCGTTTTTTTACTTGCTAAAAAAATATTTTCTCTATAGAATAAAAAAATAGATTTATGAAAAGGAGGTAAATATGAAGAAAGCACTTTTTAAGGGAAAGGGTAGTGAGCTTTTTTGGATTTTTTTTGTGAATGGTCTTCTCACCATTATAACTTTGGGTATTTATCTGCCATGGGCTAAAGCAAGGTATCTTCGGTATATGGTGGGGCATCTGGAGTTTGATGGAGAGCCATTTGAGTTTCATGGAAA
>JBKBIS010000110.1:0-6106 GCA_046294145.1 Brevinematales bacterium
AACCAGTCCCAGAACTGGAATGGTGGATGAAGGAGCATTATCCTGGGCTTGATAAAAATCTCTCTGAACGCCTGGAAAAGGCTCTTCTTCAAGGAAAAAGACCTGTTCTTTTTGCTCTTGAGGGATACAGGCGATTTTTCCCCTCGGCATATGATGAGTTCTGTAGGAGGTACACGCTTTTTTTGACCCGGGCGGTTGAGAATATCAAGGTGACAGTTTTTTTTTCACGTCTCTGGTGGGTGAATTATGTGCGGAATGTGAGTCTTTTTAGACAGGGCAGGCTTTTTACTCTTGCGGAAAAGGTCTCTTTAGAGGAAGATGTGGTGGTTATTGCTGCAGGGCCTTCACTTGAGTCTTCTCTTCAGGAGTTGAAAGAGTGGGCTTTTCGTGGGGGAAAAATACTTTGCTGTCTTTCTTCGTATGCCACATTGAAGGAAGCAGGGATTACACCGTGGGGGGTGGTGGTGAGCGATGCAGGAGTAGCCAATGTTCTCCATGGGATGGGACTTGAGAAGGATGTGATCGTGTTTGCCAGTCTCTACGCAAGTGCTGCCCTTTTGTTGTCTCTTGATTCTCCCGTGGTGATCTATGATTATGCCTCTGAGGGGGACCATCCTTCTTTTGTGCTCTCTACCCCTTCGGTGGTGTTGGATGCCCTTTCGCTGGCCACGAAGCTTTTTTCCGGGAAGGTATATGTGGTAGGACTTGATCTGGCCTATACTACGGCGGGAACTCACACGCAAACCAATATTCTTTTCCGGCTTTCGAAGGTTTCTTCTCACCGACTGAAAACCGTGGAAACGATGAGTATGAATTTTTTGTCTCGTGGTGATATCGAAGAGTTGAAAAGAGGGGTATGGACCACACGAGCTTTTTCTCTCATAAAAGCGGAAGTGGAAAGACGTTTTCCCTTGGTGAGTATAGTCAAGCCCGTCCTTGAATGGTCGAATCCTATCTGTGAGACGTTGCCTCTTCCTGAAAAAACAGGAAAGGATGTGGTTTTTGTGACCCTGCAAAATGGTGAAAGATCCCTAAAAAAAGCTTTCGAGGAAATTGAAAAACCTGAAGCCCTTTTGTATCTTCGAGAACAGATGAGAGGGGAGTCTACCGAGAGAGTGAAAAAACTTTTGCTGGATAAATATATGGTTCTTAGTACAGGACCATAAAAAAGAGGGGAAAGAAGTGAATGTACAGTATTTCTGGATAGTTCTTGTTTTTGTGTTGGTGGGATGTTCTTCTCGTGTGGAGGTGTTTTTTTTGAATCGATTAGTTGTGTTAGATAAAGGTCTTTCGCAGGTGTTAGATCGGGAGTTTTTCCCTGTAGTGGCTTTGCGTTATCGCTGGCTTACTCCTTCGCAGGTTCTTGTTTATGGGATGGATGAACACCAGAATAGGGGATGGTGGCTATGGGAGAGGGGAAAAGATCACTTTTTCCTACTTGGAGAGGATATCCAGGGTTTTGATGTCTCAGGGGGAAAGATTCTTGCCATTGGTAAGGAATGGCAGGATGGCTTTCTTCTCTGGATAGGATCCCTGAGAGGAAGAGAGTTTCATTATGATGTCTCTCTTCGTTTTCCTTTTTTTCCTGAGAATTCTTTGGGGGTGAGTGAGGGGTTTTATCTTGCTGGAAGGGATGAAAATGGAATTCATACAGTGTTTTTTCTTTCCTTTAGCGGTAAACTTGAGAAACGCCTGGTTCTCACCAATCGAGAAGCGGTTTTGCGGTTTGGTCGATTGGGAGAGAGGATTGTAGTCTATACTGCTTATGAAAAGAAAGGCAGCGAGAATCTGTTTGCCTTTGTGAATGAAGAAAATCCTTCCTGGAGAGTGATGACAGGGGAGGGTACTGTGGTTCAAAAGGCGGTTTTTTTAGAGGATGTGGTAGGTGTGCCTGTTCTCGTAGGGGAAAGGATTCTCTGGTTTGTTTTTGATAAGGAGATGCGTGTAATAAGCCGGGGACCTGAGTGGAATTCCGTGGTTTTTGAAGAGCTTTCTTATGTGCAGGGAAAGGCAAAGGGGGTGTTTCTTTGCCTTCTTCCGGCAGAAAAGCGAAGTGCTTTGATGGTTTTTGGTTGGGATGGTGTCCAGTGGAAATGGAAAACCCTCTCCCCTTGATTTGACAAAAACAAAAGTTTTCTTTACAATATTTCGTCCTTCCTGTCTTTTTTTGGTTTCCCTGAGGGTAGGAAACCAGAAGAGACGGGCGATTATGACCATAAGGAGGAAAGAATGCGGAAGTATGAAATGGCCTTTCTTCTCAAAGAAGGAGAGGCTTCTGTTCAGGCTCAGTCCAGACTCAAGGACTACTTGAAGCGGTTCAATGGGGTGCTGGTTGGTGATTCGAATATGGGTGTGCGTGAGCTTGCCTACGTGATTCATAAGAATCGCCAGAAATTCCCCAGGGCTTTTTATTATTTTATGGAAGTAGAAATGGACCCTGCTCAGGTAGAGGCTTTTGAGAAACTGGTTCGGTATGATGAAGATGTTATCCGTCATATGGTATTGGTGAAATAGTATGGCGTGGAATATCAATCGGGTAGTGCTTGTTGGTCGACTGGTACGAGATCCTGAGATCAAATATACCCCTACAAATACCGCCGTGGCTCGTTTTACCCTCGCTGTTGGTGGTAAACCTCGTGGTAATGGGAGTGATAGTGTTTCTTTTATCCCTATTGTGGTATGGGGCAAAACAGCTGAAACCTGCAAGCAATATCTTTCCAAAGGGAAGATGGTGGCTGTGGATGGCAGGTTAGATCAGCGTTCGTGGAAGGCTCAGGATGGTTCAGCCAGGAGTGTAATTGAGGTGGTGGCTGATAGGGTGGAGTTTCTGGGTGCTGCTGGTGGATCTGGTAAACCTACTGAAGCAAAGGCGGATATGCCAGCCTTTGATGCGGGAGACGAGGCGAATTTTTACTACGACAATACGGATATTGATCCGAGTCCTGTGAATCCTGAGGATCCGGGATTTTAAGGATCTAAAAACTCACAAAAGGAGAGATGTATGATGGATAAAGAAACCGATATCAAAATGGATGTTGTGGTTCCAGAGGATGTAGAGAAGGAAAAAGAAGAAATGCCTGCTGAGGAAGTAGCTGAAAAGGTTGCTTCTGAGAGAGACAAAAAGCGATTCTTTTATTCCAAGAAGGTATGCCGTTTCTGTACCGGTCAGATCAAGATGGAGGAAGTGGACTACAAGAATGTGGAACTTCTCCGTCGATATATTATGCCAAGTGGAAAAATAGTTCCCCGCCGTATTACCGGTACCTGTGCGAAACACCAGCGTATTCTGGCCGGTGAGATAAAGAAGGCTCGTATTCTTGCATTGTTGCCCTTTTTGGCAAGGTAAGTGGCAGGTGAGTTTCGGCTTTTTCTTGTGCTTCTTGCCCTTGCAGGGTGGGTGGCACATGAGGGGACGGTTATTCTGGCAAAGTGGCTCACTACTCCTCTTGGTAGAGTTGTTTTCGTTGGGGTGGTGGGAGTTGGAGCCTGGTTTTTAGGGGGGTGGTGTGTAGGGCTTGTGGGAGGTGCTGGTGTTGCACTTCTGGTGTACAGCCCTCCAAAGTGGCGAGGAGGAATGTTGCTTATCCTCTCTCTTTTCTTGATGACATGGTATGCGATTATGGAGCAGAGGATATGGGTTTTTCTCAGGCTGTGGTTATGGAGGCTGGCTGAGAAAGCGTCTCTTTCGCCAGAGGTGGTAAATGTTGTGGTGTTTTTTCGTCCATGGTATGCGGGATATCTGGTAGCTCACATGCTGTGGGGAGTGTATAGAGTATACGGCAAGTACCCTTTCACTCTCTGGTACCGCTTGGTACAAAAGCCCCTTCTCAGAGAAATGATGGTGTTTGCGGGGCTTTCTGTGCTTATGCTGGTCGGGACCAGAGAGAGGTTGTGGATAGACCGTCTGTTGGTTGGACCATGGATGGTGTTTCTTTCCTTTTTTGTGTGGAGAGGGGTTATGGTTGCCTTTACCCGCATAGAGAAACGCCTTCCCTTCTGGATGGTAGTGGCCTTGGTAATGGTGCTTTTGCTCTGGTTGGGTGAGGAGTTTCTGGTTGGGGTCTGGGTGTTTGCTGGTGTAGGAATTATGAGTGATTTTTTTGTAGAAAAAAAAGAAACACGATAAGGAGGACTTCTATGCGTGTGATTTTGCTGGAAAATGTGATCGGGCTTGGCAAGGCTGGAGAAATAAAGGAAGTTCGGGATGGCTATGGGAGAAATTATCTGATTCCCAAGAAACTTGCTGTGTTGGCCACAAAAGAACAGGAACACCATTTTCAGAGATTGGCTGCCAAGCTAGCTGAGAAGGCAAAACAACAGTATGAGAATGCCATGCAACTCAAAGAGGCCTTGGAGAAGGAAGTGCTGGAAATATCGGCTCGTGTGGGAGAAGGGAATCGTCTTTTTGGTTCTATCACCAATGCCGATGTGGCCAACTTGCTTTCTGAGAAGGGCTATACTATTGAAAAGAGAAGGATTGTCAATGAACATATCAAGACCATTGGTGAGCATATGGTTCGTGTGCGGCTTGATGAAGGTGTAACCGCAGAGATCAAGCTTGTGGTGAAACCAGCATAGGATGGGTATGGCAGGAGAAGAGTTACTCAAGCGACTGCCACCATACAGTCCTGAAGCGGAAAAGGCTCTCCTGGGGGTTTTACTGAGAACCCCCAGGGTTTTGAGCGAAATAGGGGATGTTCAGGAGGATGATTTTTTTGACGAACGCCATCGTCTTATTTTTCGGGCTATCGTGGATATGGCAGATCATGGGTATGGAGTGGATCCTGTTACCGTTTCAGAGTGGTTAGAGAGAAAAAAGCTTCTGGAAAGAGCGGGGGGGGTATCATATCTTGCTCATATTCAGGATACTCCTGTTATAGTTTCCAATTTTATAGCTTATAAGAATATTCTTCTTGAGAAATCGCTTTTGCGTTCCCTTATAAGGGCTTCGGAAGGAATCATCCAGATGTGTTATGAGTCTCAACATACTATCGAAGAGGTCTGTAATGAGGCAGAAAAAACCATCTTTGATGTCACGAATCGTCGTTTGAGGACAGATTTTATCCACATCAAGGATGTGCTGATGAAGAGTGTGAGTACTGTTGAGCTTCACAAAAAGAATGGGATGGTTTTTTCTGGTTATTCAAGCGGGTATAAGAGTCTTGATGAGAAGATTTTGGGACTCCAGAAACAGGATATGATTGTTGTTGCTGCTCGTCCTTCTATGGGAAAGACGGCTTTTGCTCTTAATATAGCCCTTCGTCTTACAGACACTCATCCCGATGTCGCAGTGATGATCTTTTCCCTTGAAATGAGTAATCTTGAGTTGGCTTTTCGTGCTATTTCCTGTGCTTCAAAAATCCCTCTTTACAAAATCCGTTCAGCTAAGATTAACAAACAAGAAATGGATGAGCTTGTTGATAAGGCAGGTAATCTGTCTCATAAAAATATTTTGCTGGATGATACGCCGGCTATCTCTCTCAATGAACTCAGGGCCAAGGCAAGAAGGGCCAAGTCTCGTTATCCGAATTTAGGACTTATTATTATTGATCATATTCAGCTTATTAGGTTATCGGATTCTGTTGTGAGCAACCGGGTTCAGGAGTTATCGTATATTTCGCGTAGTCTCAAAGCACTGGCCAAGGAACTTGATATTCCTGTGATGGTGCTTTCTCAGCTATCTCGTGCGGTGGATCAACGTGAGGATCACAGACCCATTCTTTCGGATCTACGTGATTCTGGAGCTATTGAACAGGATGCCGATCTTGTGATATTTCTCTATCGAGATGAGTATTACAATCCCAATACGCTCAAGAAAAACATTGTTGAAGTGATTATTGCCAAGCAAAGAAATGGAGCAGTGGGATGTTTGGAAATGTCTTTCTTCGGGGAAACAACTCGCTTTGAGGAATTAGAAAGCAGTAATATGTCTTTTTAGAGGAGGACGTGGGAGGAGATCGTGAATTTGAAAGAGAGAGTTATACATTTTTTTCATGAAATAGGAGAATTTTTTTTGTTTTTATTTTCTTTTGGAAATCGTTTTTTTCGGGGTATGCGGCAATGGCAGGAACTTCTCAAACAGGTCTATATGATTGGTTTTGAGTCT
>JBKBIS010000111.1:0-5960 GCA_046294145.1 Brevinematales bacterium
CCTCATACTCTCTCTCCGGTACTGAATCATACACAATACCGGCTCCCGCCTGAAGATACGCCATCCCATCGCGACACACAAGTGTCCGAATAGCAATTCCCGTATCTAAATTTCCCCTGAAATCAATATATCCCACAGCCCCTGCATAAATCCCACGTTTTTCTGGTTCCAGTTCCTCAATAATTTCCATAGCACGAATTTTTGGTGCTCCACTCACAGTTCCAGCTGGAAAAGTAGCCATAATAATATCCAGAGGATGCACATCCTGTTTGGGAATAGCCCTCACATCAGACACAATATGCATCACATGAGAATACCGTTCAATATGAAACGGCCTTTCCACCCTTACCTCTCCATACGAAGCAATTCGCCCCAGGTCATTTCTTCCCAGATCAAGGAGCATGGTATGTTCAGCCCTCTCCTTAATATCACCCAGAAGTTCTCGTTCATTAGCTTCATCCTCTTCTCGCGTTTTTCCTCGAGGACGAGTGCCGGCGATTGGCCTGAGAAGCACCTCATCCACACCATTTCTAATAGTTCTTTTCACCATAACTTCCGGTGAAGAACCCACTATCTCAAAGTCCCCAAACTCCATAAAAAACATATATGGTGAGGGATTAATCATACGAAGTTTCCTGTAAATAGAAAAGGCTGGCTCCTGAAGTTCAACCCGAAACCTTTGGGAGAGTACTATCTGGAAGATATCTCCAGATACAATATATTGTTTTGCCTTCTGAACAGCAGAAAGAAAATCCTCCCGACGAAAATTAGAGAGAAGTTTCAGTCCCGAAGAACGACCAAAAACCAGTTTCGGAAGAGAATGAGATTGATACAATCTCTCTTCATATCGACGAAGCTTTTCTTCAAGATTCACCTCTTCTTCCCCAAAGCGATACGTGATCAAGAAAATCTTTTGTTTTATATGATCAAAAACAACAAGCACACGAGGAAGTACAAAATACACATCAGGAAGCCGAAAACGATACGGCTTCACATCAGGTATTCTCTCCATATACCTCACAGCATCATAACCAAGATAACCCACCAAGCCCGAAGTAAAAGGAAGTTCCAGAGGATCACCTTCCTCCCAGAACGAAGAAATAAATTCTCTAAAAAGCCCCAGAACATCAGAAGTCTTCACAGATTCTATTTCTCCCTTGCGGACTATCTCCACCATATCCCCTACAGAACGAAAAATATACGCCGGTTCAAAACCAAGAAAAGAATACCGCCCCAACATCTCACCCATTTCCACACTCTCAAGAAGAAAAGCCTGCGGAGAATTCTCTCTCAAAGCATGAAAAGCCAGAACCGGTGTCTGCATATCCGAGGGCATCTCTCTCACAAATCTTTTCAATCGAATCCTTTCCATCGCGACTCCTGTTTCTATTTATAGAAACATTATAAAGAAAAAAAAAGATTCCGTCAAGAAAAAAACCTTTTTTCAAAAAAAAGAATTTCTCAAAAAGGCTGTCCCGTTTTCTCGGGACAGCCTTAGCTACTCTCAAAATCCAATATTGAGACCTATCATGAAAGGAAGCCCATTCTCCCGAGACACATTCAACACACCAAGCTGAACACCATAAAGTCTACGAGTAGTATTCAAGAAACCTATCTGGACACCTCGCACCTCTTTTGCTACATTGATAAAACCTACTTGGACCCCCTTGAGTTCTTTCCCATTATTGATAAACCCCTGTTGAAACCCCAGCATATTATGTTCAACTATATTCAAAAAACCGAATTGCCACCCAAGAGCAGAAATCCCTACCCTGTTGATAAGCCCATGCTGAACCCCAAGAAGATACCCTTCTGCATAAGGGAAAAATCCTTGCTGATACCCAGCCATCACATAAGCCTTCGGGACAAGAAATGCCCACTCCCATCCGATATATAACTTGTTTTCCAACGACAAAAGTCCAAATCCCACACCAATAAAATTCCACTTTCTCGGATAGATCTGGGCATCCTCTCCTATACCAAGCTGAAGCACAGCCCCCCAGCGATTATTCTTGAGACTTTTCCATACAGCATCCGATTCCGCTTTGATAGAAGAGGCGGTGAGATCTTCATCCTCTTCCCGAGGAGAAGATCTCGTAAACGTTGTATCTTCTGGATTTTCAGGCGCTTGTCTTTGCCTAAGCTTTTCTTTGGCCTCCCGTATAAGCCTCGTTAGGGCATCTTCATCCGTTTCCTCTGTTGCTGGCGAAGAAACCGCCGTCTTTGCTTGTGGCTGTTCTTTTTCCAGAGAAGCACTCATCTGACGTGTTCGCTGGAAAAGTTCTTTCACCGGTTCGTTACTCCTATCCAGCAAATCCTCCAGAGAAGTTGTTCTAAGTTCTGCCACTTCATCAATCGTAGCCGTAGACGTATCAATCAACCGCAACAAGAGAAGATAATTCTTCCCAAACTTTGAAAAAGAACCAACAATAGCCTTGGATGCCCCTACTAACATTCCTACGCGAGCAACTTCTTTTTCAGTAAGCCCTGATTGATTGAGTTTCTGCTCACTTAAAATACGATCAAGCTTCTGTCTCTCCACCACCCGAAAACGACGCATATTAACCACATGAAGCTCCACTATCTCCGTAAGCGTACGACTGTCTAAAGATGTTTCTCCTGACCTGTTTTCAATCTCCATGACCACAATGGAAGGTTGCTCTTCCCCCCATACTATCCCCCCAAAAAAACAAAGAAAACCTATCAAAAGCCTCCTTAAACACATAGAAAACCTCCTCTTTCTTATTTTCATAGTTAGTATACCCGCCATCAATTCTTTTTTCAAGTAAACCTTGCTTTCTATGCTGGAAAAACTCCAATTTCTCTCGTTCAACGTTTAACCAAACTCCAACTGAACAAAAGTAATACCCAAATCACCCAGAAAATCTTCACCCAAAGTTTATCCCCATATTTAAAGAAAGCGTATTGATACAACAATCCCCCCTCTCTAAACAAAAAGCCCCCCGTGAGGGGGGCACGACGATTGGTTGTGATGGGTGTTTCTATTGAGGTACTTCTTGAAGAACAACAATACTCCAGGGGTTCACTCCATAACTTGTTGTAATCATTGGTGCAGAAGCTGGATCCCAAAAGTTATTCTCTGCCTCAGCCCACGAAGCAGTATCAATAATCCTGACCCATTTTTTTCCACTCTCCGCAGCTGGCACGGTATACGAAACATTAGATACCCACATATTGATAAACACAAGAAAATCTTTATCCCCAATACTACTTCCGTCAATCCGTACCCACACACATCGGTTACCATCCGAAAGAAATGAAGTCCCATCCTCCTTGCGAAAATCATATGTTACATTGTAGTCTTGTTGTCTCAAAACAGGATGAGATTTTCGAAGAGCAATAAGTTTTTTCACAAAGAGGAAAAGATCATTTTTACCGGAGAGTCCAGCTGCTGTGCTATCTGTCCCATAGTTATTGTGATAGCTTCCACCACCCCCTGTGGAAACAAGATGAGGGCTATCTGTATTTATCATAGCATAATTATTCCACGTAGCCACACTATCCACATTGTAGGGATTGTTGTTTCCATTCTGGGTACGACCAAACTCATCCCCGTACACGGTCATCGGAACCCCACGAGAAAACATCTGAACCACCCAGAAGTTGCGAAGTCTCTGCCGGCGAAACATTTGATTGGACACCGTTGTTCCATAGTAGTGGCTATCCCAAGAGTCATTGCTGTCACTTCCTCCATCAGAAGGACCAAATGGCCACGTAAGAGTGGTATTCTGTTTTGTGTTATAACTCACGAGATCCATAAGGGTGAAACCATCATGAGCTACTATAAAGTTTACCGACTTGTGAGGGCCTCCATTGTTATTAAAGTATCCCCAATCCCCATTGAATACCTGTACAAACTTGGGATCACTATCATTGCCAGTTGTGTTACCATCACCCTTCAAGAAGCGCCTCACCTGATCCCGATAACGACCATTCCATTCTCCCCATCCTGAAGGAAAATTTCCCACCTGATACCCCCCTGAACCAGTATCCCAAGCCTCAGCAATCATCTCAATATTCCGACTATTTCCAAGGTTAGCTATATCCACAAGAAGCTGAGCATTTGGATTGAAGGTGTAATTAGGAGCATTATCCCTCCCTAACACAGGGGCCAAATCAAACCGAAAACCATCCACTCCCATCTCATCAGCCCAATAAGCAAGTGAATTGGTGATAAAATCTTTCACTACCTGTCTAGTAGTATTGAAGTTATTGCCACATCCTGTACTTTCCCAGTAGTATTGAGGACTTCCACCCACCAAGGCATAGAATTCACTATTGTCAAAACCTCGGAAACAGGTAAGCTCTGCAGTATTGGTATCACCCCAGAGTCCTCCTTCACCCGTATGATTGTAGACCACATCTAAATACACCTCAAGGCCCTCATCGTGAAAAGCCCTCACCATTTCCTTAAATTCACGCGTCGGACCACCTGGAGATTTGTCATAGGCATACCGACGATCAGGAGCAAAATACCCATAGGTCATATAACCCCAGTAATTTCCACCAGATTGATTGCTCGGGTTATGATCATTGTCTGTCTCATGTACAGGGAGAAGTTCAATAGTCGTATATCCAAGAGCTTTGAGGTATTTAGCCATGTATGCTGCTCCCTTGTACGTACCTCTGTACTGATCAGGAACACCAACCACACCCTCAAACCCACTGAACCCAGAGAGAATAGTAGCTAAATTTACACTAGAAGAATGCATGGTAAGTCCGCGTACATGAGCCTCATAAATGATCGCATCTTTCTGGGGAATGTTTGGTTTTGTCCCATAGGAGGTTGTATCCTTGATGAGATACGATTTAGGCGCAACCTTTCCCGTATCCCACTGTCGACGCGGTTTTCCATTGTAAACAAAAGATCCTGTCCCATACACATTCCCATCTACCCCTGCACTAGCTAACGCCGTAGGATTATTCCTATCATGGGTGATCTCAAGAGCCCAGGGATCATACAACACCTTGTTAGGATTGAAACGATTACCAGAACTATCCACATCACAGATAAACCCATTCGTTGTCCCGGGTTCCCACGTAGAAACATATGGCCAGTTTGGTCCCCACACACGAAAAGCATAGACAGTTCCATTGGTCACAAACTTGAGCTTTGCTCGCCAATAGTTATCACTACCTTTTGCCATCTCATAACGATAAACAGCATCTTCTCCATACGGAGTACGATAAATCTCAAGGACAATTCTCGTCGCATTTTTTGAATACACTGCAAAAGTTGCTTCATCAGCAGAGACAAATCTCCCACCTGGTCCCCATGAAGCACTGGACCACCCTCCTGCCTCTAGAGCCAAGAAACCTTGATGAATAATCTTGTAGATGTTGGTACCACTCACAAAACTAGGTGTCTTAGCATACACACGAATAGTATTGGTCGTATAAGGCAAAAGAGAAATGCTATAACTCCAGCTAGTTGTTCCTGTAGCGAGAGAGTAGCCTCCTTCATTCACTGACACATAAACCTCATCGATAGTCTCAGTCGTAGATCCAGCCATTCCGGTGAGCACAAAAGATGCCACATTAGTGATATGAAAAGGTGTGTCTACGTTTGCCATCACATACACCGCCGCATTGAGAACAATTGAAAGAGAAGAAGTTACTGTCTTATTTCCCGAGGTATCTTTTGCTTCCACCCACAAAAGATAGGAACCGTTTCCTTTGTTTAAATAGACATTACTCACCACAAAATTCGTGCCTTGTATGAGGGCAAAATAGACATTGGTAAAGTTAGCATTGTTTGTGGTGATATAAAGTTTTACCTCAGAAACACTTTTATCATCTGTAGCCACACCAGACACATGAAGCACTCCTTGCTCAAATTCTTGTCCATTGGTGGGACTGAAAAGCACAACCCTTGGTGGGTTGGCATCAGAAACACTCCCCCCCCCACTTGAACCTGCATTTGAAACTACATTTGAACC
>JBKBIS010000112.1:0-5892 GCA_046294145.1 Brevinematales bacterium
TGCCCTTTGCAAGGCACTCCTCTATATAGTGATAGTTTTCATAATAAGAGTATTTATCCGCATTTTTGGGATTGATTTGCCAGAGTTTGAAGTATTCAAATCCTCCACGAGCGAGGTTTCTGTAGGTTCGTTTTACGAGAGCGTCAGCTTCTTTTTGAGGAAGAGGGTTATCAGCAAAGATAATCCTGAGATTTTCATAGGCCCATTTTTTGTTTTTTTTGTCGATAGCAAAAAAAACAGAGGCTAATGCATCGGCCAGGGCATAGCCTGCCCACCGTGGAAGAAGAGCCACTACGAGACTTAAGGGAATAACAAACAGGGCTTCAATCATATAGCCGGCATATTCGAAGGATTTAATCTTCCTTTTACCCACAGTTATTCCTCAGCGGTTTTTTTGCGGGATTTTCTTGAGCATCATCTCAGAAAGAATGATAACCCCATGTGGTGCTTTGGGGGTAGAGAGGGCTGCTTCGAAGTATTCTTTTGCTTTGTCATATTGTTTCTGGATGTAATAGATGTAGGCAATCTCATATCGTGCCCATGCGACGTCTTCATAGTTGTCTGGGTGATACTCAATGATAGCCTGATAATAGGAGAGAGCTCCTCGATAATCATACCTACTATATCGTTCAGCTGCCCTGTCCATCAGGATATTGGCTGGGAGTGACTTGAGATCTTCTTTGACGACGGAACGATTGCCACAGCCTGCAAGGACCAGAAGAAGCAAAGGTAAAAGAAGAAGAGATTTTTGCATGTTTTCCTCCTTGGAAGTTCTTTTATTGTAAGACAAAATTGGAGAGAAATCAAATAAATAAACCTACTTCAGGAAGAAATAAAAACTTGCTATTTTTTCTTTCTGATGGTATACTATAAGAAAGAGAAGAAGGGAGGCTAATATGGAAAAGAAAAGCAATACAGGTAAAATCCTTGTGGCTGCAGGCATTGTTGTGGTTCTGGTGATTTTGGGAATCTGGGTCACACGGATTGTGGTGGAAAATTCTGTGGATACGTATGCGAGCAGGATAGTGGCGTATTATCGTGCGTTGGTAACGTCAGCTACTAATCTCACCATGGTGGCTCCTGGCTTTGAAGATAGAACCGGCATTCGGGTCAATAAGGGATATGAGATTTATCTTTTTGGTTCAAGAGAGATTGTAGAAAGCAATCAGATGTTGATAGAATATGCTTTTATCAACAAAGAAGGCAAGACCAGGGTGTTATATCTTAATGAGGCGTTTTTTATGAAGAATGTAGATCCTAAGATCCAACAAATAGGACTTGTGAAGAAAGGGAGACTTATTGAGAAATAAGGTATAACGAAAAAGGGTGGCCAATTTGTAGATTGTCCTTTGGTTTGAGAAGGGGATGTTTCTCTTGTTTAAAATTTCCCTTTCTCTTTTTTTGCCTTATACTTTTAGTCCATGTTGAGAGAAAAAGGAGTGGATGATGAACTTAGTGTATGAAGGGAAAACGATACGACTTGATGTGGGTGATGGGTTTGGGATTTTGAAGTATTATAAAGAACATCAAGATGAGGCATCTACTCTTGGTCTGGGAAGTATCCTTTCTCAGGTGGTAGCTATGAAAGTGAATGGGAAACTTGTGGACCTGAGTGCTTCTCTTACATCTACTGATACCGTAGAGTTGGTGACCCTTTCTTCTGCTGAGGGGCTTGATGTGATGCGTCATACAGCATCTCATGTTATGGCACAGGCAGTGCTTCGACTCTATTCGGGTGCTGTGTTAGGGGTTGGGCCTACCATTGAGAATGGTTTTTATTATGATATTCTTCTGGATAAGCCTATAGGGGATGAGGATTTACCTTCTATTGAGGCAGAGATGAAAAAGATTGTTGAAGAAAAGCTTCCTATAGTTCGTGAAGAGATGAGTCGTGAAAAAGCCCTTGAATGGTGTGAGAAAAACCACCAGGTTTTTAAAGCAGAGATTATCCGTGATCTTGAGGGTGAAACCTTTTCGTTTTATCGGCAGGGGGAGTTTGTAGATCTGTGTCGGGGACCACACCTTCCAAATACCCGCTTTCTGAAGGCTTTCAAGCTTTTGCATACAGCGGGGGCTTACTGGAGGGGAGATGAGAAAAACCCCATGCTTACGCGTATTTATGGGACGGCCTTTGCTACCAGAGAAGACCTTGAAAACTATATTCATCTTCTGGAAGAGACTAAAAAGCGGGATCATAGAAAGCTGGGAAAGGAACTTGGACTTTTTAGTTTTCATGAGGAGGGACCAGGCCTTCCTTTCTGGAAGCCAAAAGGGGTGGTTTTGAAAAACACTTTGATAGAATTTATGAGGGCGCATCAGCGTCGCCTCGGGTATGTGGAGGTTGAAACACCAACTATACTCAAGGATGATCTGTGGAGAATTTCTGGTCATATGGAAAATTTCAAGGACAATATGTTCTTTCTTGAAAAGGATGGTGAGAATTATGCCATCAAGCCCATGAATTGTCCTGGGGGAATGCTTCTGTATAAAGAAGAGCTGCATTCCTATCGTGAGCTTCCACTCAAGGTGGCTGAGTTTGGCAAAGTACACCGTTATGAACGTTCGGGGGTTCTTCAGGGACTTCTTCGTGTGAGGGGTTTTACGCAGGATGATGCCCATATCTTTACCACACCAGAAGGGCTCAAAGATGCCATTCGAGAGATTATTGATCTTGTGGATGTGGTGTATCGCACTTTTGGTTTTACCTACTCCACGGCTCTCTCTACACGTCCGGGAAAGTCTATGGGAACAGATGAACAGTGGGAACTGGCTACATCAAGTCTCAAAGCTGCTCTTGAGGAAAGCGGGATAACCTATACCATTCAGGAGGGAGAAGGGGCTTTTTATGGGCCAAAGATAGAGTATCATCTCAAGGATGCCCTTGGAAGAACTCATCAGTGTGGAACCATCCAGCTTGATATGAATCTTCCAGAGCGGTTTGATCTCACCTATGTGGGAGAAGATGGCAAACCTCACCGGGTGATTATGCTTCACCGGGCGATTCTTGGAAGCCTTGAACGGTTTATTGCTATTCTTATAGAGCATTATGCGGGAAAATTTCCCTTTTGGCTTGCTCCTGTGCAGGTGGTTATACTTCCTGTCTCTGATCGTTTTGTGGCGTATGGAAGTGAGGTCAAGCGGGCACTGGAAAAGGCGGGTATGCGGGTTACCATTGATACTTCAAGCGAGAAACTCGGTTATAAGATTCGTCAGGCACAGCTTGAACAGGTGCCTTATATGTTGGTGGTGGGAGAAAAAGAAGCCACGGAAAAGAGGGTTTCGGTGCGTCATCGTGAGGATGGGGATAAAGGAAGTTTATCCCTTGAAACTCTCGTGGAGGAGTTGAAAAAGCAGAACCAGTTTCCTGGTCTTGAATAAACGTGGAGTTTTTGGAATTTTTTTTGATAAGGAGAAAGGCTTTTATAAAGGGGCCTTAAATTTGATTTTTCTGTGATTTTGTGTTACAATATATTGCCTGAAAAAAGTATCAGTGAAAGGAGGTTTTGTATTAACGCCAAGGAAGATAAGCTCCGTATCAATGATGAAATCACCGCAAAAGAGGTGAGGTTGGTATCGGGGACGGGTGAGCAACTCGGGATTGTATCGATAGAGGAGGCGCTTGCAAAAGCCGACGAATTGGGGGTGGATCTGGTAGAGATTGCTCCACAGGCTACCCCACCGGTGTGTAAGTTGATAGATTATGGTAAGTTCCTTTACCAGAAGGAAAAAAAAGCCAAAGAGGCTCAGAAGCATCAAAAGATAGTAGAAGTCAAGGAAATGAAGTTCAAGCCCAAGATTGCGGATCATGACTTTTCCTATCGCGCAAAACAGATGCAGGAGTTTCTTGAGGCAGGAGACAAGGTCAAAGTTACTATCCGTTTTCGGGGACGTGAGCTTGCTCATACCCAGATAGGCTTTGATCTTGCTGACAAGATTGTAGAGGCTATGAAAGAGTGGGGTACTCCTGACAAGCCCCCTAAGCTTGAGGGGAAACAGATTGTATTTGTGTTGAATCCCAAAGCAAAAAAATAAACGGAGGACAGTGGTATGCCCAAGTTGAAGACAAAAAAGTCTGCGGCAAAACGTTTTTCCAAGTCCGGGACGGGAAAACTGTTGCGTTACAAGGCCTATAGAAGACATCTTCTGACACACAAGTCTTCCAAGCAGAAGAGGGGTTTGTGTGGCAAGGCACTGGTTTATAAAGGTGATGTGTCCCGTATCGAGAAGATGGTTCCTTATCTGTAAGGCAACGATTGGAGGAAGGATATGAGAGTTTCAACAAGTGTGACCACACGTAAACGTCACAAAAAGATCCTGAAAAGAGCCAAGGGTTTCCATGGGGCCCGTAAGCTTCGTTATAAGGTGGCCAAAGAAGCTGTTATGCATGCCATGGCGTATGAATACAGGGATAGAAAGCTCAAAAAGAGAGATTTCCGTTCTCTGTGGATTGTACGTATCAATGCCTTTGTGAGACAGGAGGGTATGACGTACAATCGTTTTATTGAAGGACTTCGAAAAGCAAATGTTATGCTTAACCGCAAGGCATTGGCTAATATGGCTATTGAGAATCCTGAAGGTATGAAGCAACTTGTGGCCCTGGCCAAAAAACATGTAGGATGATCTGTTTAAGAAGATTATTTCTGGTTCTTGTGATTTGTATAGTGGGAGCTGTTTCTCTGTGGAGTGACATGCTCCCTTTTTCTTCTTTTTCTCCCTATATCGGAGAAGAAAACCAGTGGTGTGTTCGGTTCGAGATAAAGGCTGTGAGGTTTTTCCCTTTTCTCTGGTTATCTGAGGCTACTTTTTTATATAGTCCTACCCCTGAAGCAAGTGTGGATATAGCTGTTCCTGTGTGGTACTGGCAGGGAATGGATGTTGTGTTTGGAGATATCACTGTTGATTTTCGTGGAGTGATTTTTCGAGATGATTTCTTGCGCTGGCGAGGACTTCTTTTGGGAGGGCTCCGCTTGCCTACGGGTATTTCTCCTCTGGCAGGAATGCGACGATTGCAGGGGGGGGAGGTTAGCTATTATCCCTATAGTACTGCTTCTCTGGGATGGCGAGGTGGCTTGATGGTGAGTTATATGGGGTGGCCAGTGTGGCTTCATGGAGCGATTGTGTATGTGAGTGAGTATGCTCCTGAAAAGAATTTGCTTGATATGCAAGTAGATGATGATATGGTGATGATTCAGGGAATGGGAGATTACCTTTTTCGATTTTCTACATGGAGGTTTCTGGTTTCTCTAGGGGCTCTTTCCTGGTTTTCCTGGGGGAAGTCTCCCTGGGGAAGTGAGATACGGCTATGGCAAAAGTCAACGTTTTTTTTCAGTCAGTGGCGGTTTGGGTATGAAGTAAGTTTTGGTCAAGAGCAAGTGGTGGGTTTTTTTGTGCAGTATAATTTCTGAGGTATTTGTGCGAGAAGGTGATAAACTTTTGGATAATGTCCTTCCGATAAGTCGATAAGGGGAATTGAAATATGTGGGAAAACATGTCTGACGAAGATATCATGAAGACTATCCAGAAACTTCAGAAGGCAAACCCGACAGATGAACGTATGCGAGGGTATTTTGAAGAATTGTATAGGCGTTATTATCAAAGAGGATATAATCTTGGTCGCTTTTATGGACTTGATAGATATGAAGCAGAAGACATTGTACAGGATTCTTTTCTAAAACTGCTTCTTCATGCCCATCAGTTTCGTAGTGATGAGAATTTTCAAGTCTGGTTTATGAGGATTGTTTTCAATACGATTCGGGATAAATATCGGGAAAAGAAACGACATTTGTATCAAGATATTGATGAAATGTCAGAAACTTTAGAAGGAAAAAAACAAAATTTTTTAGAAACATTTCACTTTCAGGATGAGATAGAGCGTATTATAAATAAAATACC
>JBKBIS010000113.1:0-5871 GCA_046294145.1 Brevinematales bacterium
GTTCGGCTGTGCTTGAGGAGAAGGTATAAGATATGGGTCGTTGCCCTCGTAATGTGGATCTGTTTGTTTATGAGAGAGATCTGCAGACAAAAGGGTATCGATTTATTGCCGGTATAGATGAGGCTGGTCGAGGACCGCTTGCGGGTCCTGTGGTAGCCGCTGCTGTGATTTTTGATGTGGCACATCTGCCACACATTCCTGATGTGTATGATTCCAAAGCGCTGACAGCGCGTCAGCGCTTTGTGCTTTTTGAGAAAATCTCTGAGTGTGCGCTGGCTATAGGAGTGGGCATAGTAGACAACAGAGATATCGATCGACTTAATATTTACAAAGCAACTCAGGTAGCCATGATTCAGGCTCTTCAAAAGAGTGGACATGAGTATGAAGGAGTATTGGTGGATGCCATGCCTCTCTCAATTGCCTGTCCTGTTTTCTCTATTGTGAAAGGGGATCAACGCTCGTTTATGATTGCAGCGGCTTCTATTATTGCCAAGGTGGAGAGAGACAGAATCATGGATAAACTTCATGAGGAGTATCCCTATTATGGCTGGAATGAGAATAGGGGATATCCGACAAAAAAGCATAGAGAGGCTATTCTTCACTATGGTCTTTCTCCTTATCACCGGCTAAGTTTTGATTGTTATGGGCAGCAAAACAATCTGGGCAAGTGCCAACCAGATAAAAGACATGCTGATTGACAATATAGGGTTGCGAGAAGATCTCTTCAGGAAGTGGACATTTTTGAAGAGGGAAAAAGCGATGACATTCTTCACAATGAAAAAAGTGACTATGGTGGTGAGTGGAAAGGTAGTAAGTTTGAGTGCCACTTTTTGAACAGGGGAGAACAAAACTTTCTACAAGACCTTCTTTCTGAAGGTATTCAAGAGCCCGATAAATAGAGGTTTTGTGAACGTCGGGAAAATAGCCACGAATATCCTGCACACAAAGAGGAGAGGAGTTTTCCTTGTCAAGGAGATGGAAAATTTCCTTTCTCAGTATTGAAAATCGTTTTCGCATAGTATATTAGAGGGGAAGGATAGAGGGAGCAAATCGAACAATCTGGAGAAGAAGATTGGCATACAGAGCAGCAAAAAGATCATCTATCATGACGCCAAATCCACCCTGAATCTTTTGCAGAGAGGCAATAGGAGTAGGTTTTGTGATGTCAAAAAGCCTAAAAAGAAGAAAACCCATGATTACATACCGCCAGCTTTCAAGATCCCCTTGAAAGGAAAAGGTAAACAGAGTTGCCATCATACCAAGTATTTCGTCAATGACAATAATGTTAGGGTCCTTGGCCTTGTAGAGGTGTTTTTCGGCATAGGTGGTGATGGGAATAGCTCCTATGAAAAGTACAAGCCAGATACCATAGAACCAGAAGCCCAGAGGGGAAAAAACAATGAAAAGAAAAATACCAATAAGGCTTCCAAAGGTTCCAGGCATAAAGGGAAAATATCCTGTGTAGAAGCCTGTCACTAAAAAATCAATAATACCATGAAAAAGGTTTTTCATTTTGGTCATGCATTGCCTCCTGAAGACATTTTTTTGTAATAGTCCCAACCCGTATAAAGGGTAAAGAGAGCAATGAGGATTGTCAAGAGAAGAGGAAGGTACTGTATCCACACAGGTAGATGAAGACGACTAATCACTTCGCTGTAGTCAAGAGGGGCTTTGTATACCCAACGAGCGAGGGTTTTGAGTATCCACATAAAAGTCATGATTAGGGTGATGCCCACCATCTGAAAGGTGGTTTTTGCCTTGGCTATAAAGGATGTTTTGAAGGAAAGCCCATGTTTTTTTGCGTATATACGAAGCCAGGTAACAAAGAGATCTCTCAGAAAGATGGGGAGTACCACATACCAGGGTATATGGAGAAAAGGAAGAAAACAAAAAATACCATACACAGCCCATACTAGCAACTTATCAGCCAGCGGATCAATATAAGCCCCCCATTCCGTGGCCTGGTTGAATTTTCGAGCGATAAGGCCGTCAAACGTATCTGTCAAAGCAGAAAGTCCATAAAGGACAAAAGCTATGGTGAGACTTTCCCATGTATTGAGAAAAATAAAAGCCACAATAAAAGGGATGAGAAAGATACGAAGATAGGTCAGAAGGTTGGGAATGGTAAATAGTTCTCTCTGTGTCATATAATAACCCCTTTAAGATCATGAGAGTTACTTATAGATTCTATGCGAACCTGGTGGAAGACCTTTCCCTCGAAAGAATTTTGCCATGGGACATACACGACACCATCTATTTCAGGGGCATCATAGGGGGTACGAAGAAGACGGTAGGGTTTCCCATGTGCTACTTTTTCCTGTCCGTCATCAATACAGGTTATGGTTTTTCCCACAAGGCGGGCAAGACGCTTTTCGGAGATACTTTTCTGGATAGTGGCGAGATAGGCGATCCTCTCTTTGATAGTTTTTTTGGAGACTTTGGAAGGGAGAGAGGCAGAAAAACTTCCCTCTTCGTCAGAATAGGCAAAGAAACCCACTCTATCTATTTGGGCATCCTGAAGAAAACGAGCTAAGATTTCTATATCCTCATCAGTTTCGCCGGGATAACCCACAATGAAGGCAGATCTTACGGCTATATCAGGATGAATGTTTCGTATGTTTTCGAGGTAAGAAAGAAGCTCTTGATGGGTTCCTCCTCTTTGCATGGCAGTAAGAATTCGGGCACTGGCATGCTGGAGAGGTATATCGATATAGGGAACAGCAGAGGGACATTCTTTCATGGTCTGGACGATGGAGAGTACCTCTGGTTCAGGATAGAGGTACATGATGCGGATCCAGGAAAAATCAAGACTTGCTAACTGAGGTAGAAGAAGTGAAAGAGATCGTTTTCCATAGAGATCCAGTCCGTAGCTTGTTGTATCTTCAGCGACGAGAATAAGTTCTTCAATTCCCTGTTCACGGAGAAAACGAGCTTCTTCTATAATATCCTCGAGAGGACGACTTCTTTGTATTCCCCGGATGGATGGGATCACACAAAATCCACAACGACGATTGCATCCCTCTGAGATTTTGAGATAGGCATAGGCGATGCCAGAAAACATGAGGGAACGTTCTTTTTTCCACCTGATATCTGTATAGGTAGGGCTATCCACGTAGCCAGAACTTTCTATTGCTTTGAGAACTAAAGAAGGGTCCTTCACACCTGTAGCATGGTCTATCTCAGGGAGAAGAGAAAGAAGTTTTTCTTTGTAGCGTTCCGTGAGACATCCTGTGGCTACTATTTTGAGAGAGGGATGTTCTTTTTTGAGGTGAGCGTAAGAAAGAATGGTTTCGATGGACTCTTCTTTGGCTTTGTCAATGAAACCACAGGTATTCACAATGATAATATCCGCCTCTTCTGGGTTTGAGACAAATGTATAGTCATGGTGGGTTAAAAAATAGGACATTCTCTCTGCATCAACAAGAGCTTTCGGGCATCCCAAAGCATCAAGAAAGACTTTCTTCAAAGAGCTTTTCCTCCTACCGCAGGAAGGTGCGGACAAGATTGTAGCGATTTCGTTCTTTTTTCCAGTAGATGATGCTTTTGTTTACTTCTCCCCAGCCACCTCCATTTTCTTCTCGATTGTTTACAAGAAGTTTCACCGCAGCGGCGTTTCCAAGGGAGAGAACCAGGTATTGCTTGAATTTGATTTCTTTTATCATTCCTCGTTCAATGGGGATAACCTCTGGTTCACCATTATCAATGACAATCTGACAGAAGCCACTATCTATTCCCTGAAGCTTGATGGGAATATCCGCCATCTCATTGGCTGTATAGAGAAGATTTTCTTGAGCAATCTGGCCTTCAACAAACTGGGAATTGATACCCAAGATACTCTTGAAAGCCAGTGTCTGATCTGCCTGGAGAAGAGAGGCACTTATTTTGATGGCCTGTGGTTTTGCGGAGATAATCTCAAGGACAAAATCATTCTGGGAATCGCCATCTGTATCTAAGGCAAAAACCTCTTGTTGCTTGAGGTTGTATTTTCGACCGTTGATTTGCACAAGGAGTGATTTATCGAGATTTTGTTTCTCAAAAATAACGTGAATGGTTTTGTTTTTGGCATTGGTAATGAAAAAATCCTCTCCTATTTTGAATTTTTGAGTGCTCAGGAGGGAGAGGTTAGCTTCCGAGAAATGGGAGAGTTTTTTTTTCTCTGTGGGTTGATTGGCAGGAGAGTAACCCGAAATTTGAAGAAAAATCAGTACGAGTCCCAGAAAGAGAAGAAATCCTACCACAATCATCAGGATCTGGCGCCAGAGAGCAGGTGATATTCTGGTATACCAAGGTAGACGTTTCCCTACCAATTCTTCGAGAGGAACTTCCTGATCAAGCTGCACCTGATGTTTGTAAGCACTGATGAGTGTGGTTGCATCAAGATCAAGTACCTCTGCATACGTTTTGAGAAAACCAATCACATAGGCTTCAGCTGGAAAAACAGAAAAATCGTTCTTTTCAAACGCTTCTAAATATGTCCGGGAAATGTTGGTTTCACGGGCAATTTCGTCCAGAGAGAGCCCCTTTTCTCGTCTGGCCTCGCTGAGCATATCCCCCACGGTCTTTTTTTCGGCCATGGATACTCCTTATAGGAATTTTTGAATAGAAAAACCTCTTTTTTAAGTATAGAGCAAGCAAAAAAAAAATGCAAGAAAATCAAATTGTTTTCTTGAGATTCAATGAAAAAAGCTGATGGGTCAGAAAAAATCTAAAAATTTTGAAAAAATAGCTTGACTTTTCTTTGTGTTAACCTTAAAATTTATTGGTTTACTATTTTAAGTTAAAGGAGGAAATATGTGGATAGTCCAAGGAGTTTTTCTTTTGTATTGGGTGGCTTTTCTCTGGCTGGCGTGGACCAAACGTAAAACTCTTCATAGTTATGATGATTATGTGGTGGCTGGTCGTCGTCAGTCTGCGAATATGGTATGGTTTTCGCTTCTAGCTACATCTATTGGAGCCTCAGTTGTGATAGGCATGATAAACATGGCAGGCAAGATTGGGTGGCCGATTTTCTGGTGGTTGGGAGTGGGAGCGATTGGTCTTGGGCTTCAGGCATGGCTTTTGACTCTTCGGGTGAGAGAAATGGAGGTAAATACGCTGCCTCAGTTGGTGGAGAGACTTCTGGGAAAATCAGCCTCAAGGTTTGTAGCATTGGTGATAGCTATTTCATGGATTGGGATTGTGGCGGCTCAGTTCAAAGCCATGGGAACGGTGATGGCAGTTTTCTGGCCTGATGTGGATGGAAGGATCTTTGTTGCTTTGAGTGCTGTTGTGATGATTGTTTATACTATCCTTGGGGGACAGATGTCAGTTATGGCTACGGATCGCTGGCAGTTTTTGCTTATTGTTCTTGCTATTGTCTTTCCGCTTGCTCTTGGTCTTGGAGATCAAAGGTCTTATAAAGTTCCTTTTGTGTTTTTGAATGAGGCTTTTGGCTGGAAGGATCTTCTTGTTTATCTGGTACTTACAGGTGGGGCTTATTTTGTTGGGCCTGATATGTTTTCTCGTGCTTTTTGTGCTCGGGATGGTAAAACGGCTCGTCTGGCAGTGGCCGGGGCAGCGGTGGGGCTTGTACCGCTTGCGCTGGCGATTACCTGGGTGGGTATTATGGCTTCACAGCTTGGACCAGCGGATGGAGTGGCAATTCTTAAGCTAGTAGGTGAAAAGGCTGGTCTTTTTGGCAAGGTGATTGTGGCTTTTGGTATTCTTTCCGCCCTGATTTCCTCTGCAGATACGACGCTTCTCTCTTCGGCTATTATATGGAATCAGGATGTGTTTGGCAAAAAGAGTGTACAGGGTATTCGGATAGCCATAGGTGGTATTGGTCTGGTGGCTATTGTTCTGGCGCTCTTGAATACCTCTCTTTTATCGATG
>JBKBIS010000114.1:0-5811 GCA_046294145.1 Brevinematales bacterium
GAGCCCAAGGGCATCCACAATATCCGCATAATTCTCCTGCAGGGCACGCCTCATACTCCGGTTATAGGCATCATAAATCATCTGTTCGTTAGAAACAGCAGCCTTGACATACTTTTCAGCCAGGATTTGCTTATCCAGATCCAGTGTTGTATACACACTATACCCTGCTGTATAAAGCCTGTCTTTCCCAAAACGTTCCTCAAGAATCTGGCGAATATATTCCACAAAATAGGGAGCATAAGCCTGACTCGTTCGCTGGACAATCACCGATTCCGCTTTCACATAGGCATGAAGATTGTCCCAAAAATCATCATAAGCCTCATCTGCTTGAGTTCGCGTGATATACTTGAGAGACACCATAGCATCCAGCACCTGTTTGTGGCGTCTTTTTGCCCTTTCAGGATAGAGAAGAAGCGAATACCCCTCTGGCATCTGAACCATTCCGGCAAGCATAGCAGACTCAGCAAGAGTGAGATCTCTGGCCCGTTTACCAAAATAAAACTGGGCTGCTGCCTCTATCCCATAGCAACCATGCCCAAGATACACCTGATTGAAATACATCTCAAGGATCTCTTCCTTGGAGTATTTTTTTTCAATCTGCATCGCATACCAGAGTTCCACAATCTTTCGAAATATGCTTCTCTCCCCTGAAGTGTACAACCGCTTGGCCAACTGCTGAGTAAGAGTTGATCCCCCTCTCGCCCTTTTGCCAAGAAGAGGATCAATCAGAGCCCCACGAATCATCGCAAAAAGGTTAAACCCATGATGTTGAAAAAATTTATTGTCCTCTATAGCCACAATAGCATAAATAAGACTCTGTGGCATATCCTTGTAGGAAATAATCTCTCGCTTTTCCCGATAAAATTCAGCAATGAGTTTACCATTGACATCATAAACCTTCGTCGGCACAGCATAGGTAGAATATGACTCAAGGGGCTTAATATCCGACAATTCCCGAAAAGTTATGGTGATCTGGGCAATAACAATACCAGCAACAATACCTATCATCACTAAAAGAGTATAAAAAATAATCTCCAGCTTAGGAAGTGGAAAACGCCTGCGAATCTCATGAAGACGTTTTTTGAAGCTCATAGAAAAAATTCTCCTTTCTCTCAGGATAACTCAAGAAAACCAGTATATTGTAAAGCAAAGGGAAAAAACTCGCAATTTCCGGAGAAAACATCCCTTTTTTGGTCCTCATTTTCTTCTTTATCTCATAAATCACCTATTCTTTTCTTATCCACACGAACCTCAACAAAAAAGGCAGGTGATGTATCATAGACAAGCTTTCCACTCAATTCCTTTACAAAATCCCTTGACACAACCATATCCTCCTCAGTCACCAAAAGAGGCTTCGTACAATTTATATGAAGGATTATCTCTTCCTGGTTTTTCAGAGCAAGAAAAAAATCACACTTCTCACGACAGTATCGCCAGATAAGAAATATCACCTCCTCTACCACAAAAAGCAGAGCCAGCATTGACTGGCTATTCATATCTACCCCATCTATCTCTGAACGAATACTCAGCTCACATTCCTCCTCCACATGACGAAGAAACTCAAGAAGAGGCACTTTAACATTATAAAGCCTGAGTTTAAGATCCTCCATAGTATAATTTTGAATGATAGTGAGAAGATCAATACCCAGACTCAGCTTGACTAACAGATCCTGTGTTTTATAACGCTTTGCAAGATCTGTATGCAAACGAATAAACGAACGTATAAGTTGAAGCGTATTTCTCACCCGATGTTCCAGTTCCATAAAGAGAAGATCTTTCTCCTTCATGGCAAGAAGCATCTGATTTTGCTTGTAATGAGAAAGCTTCTCTGCCTTATCCTTTTCGGAATAATCCACAAACGTAAAAAGAAATTTCCTGCCCAATCTATGGATATCCACCCGACAGGGATGCTCATTACCCAAAGCATCCCGGAAAAGAAAATAGTCCAGCATAATATAGGGATTTGGTTTTTGTCCTGTCACAATAGTTTCCCACTTCTCCCAAAAAAGCTTCTTATCACTTGTCTGGGCAGGAAAAGTTTGATAAAACGTATAGAAATTTTGAATCTCTGTCTCATTTTTCCCAAAAATTTTCACAAAAAGATCATTCACATACGAGAGAGTTCCATCCATCTCCACCATCATTGCCCCAATAGGAAGCCTGTCAAGCACCACAGGAAGCACTTCTGCCATCTGCGAAAGTTCCCGGTATATTTGTTCTTCCTTTATACGGTATTCTCTCTCTTTTAAGCGCAAGTTTCTCAAAAGAAAAACCACGGCACCACTCGTACCCACCAGAACAATCACAATCAACCAGTTGACCCATAATGGCACTGGACGAGGAAAATACCTCTCTCCAAAAAGTACCCACTTTTTTATTATCTCATACTTACGAGAGGGCGAAAAACCTTTTTGAAACTTCTCAATGATACGTACCAAGATAGGCCAATCTGACCTCACTCCAAACCCACTCACATTCATTGGTTCAAAAGCCTGATCTATCCGAAGGGTATAAAATCCTCCCTCAACAAGAAAATAGCTTGCTGTACCCAGATCCGCAAGAAAGTAATCAATCTCTCCATTGATAAGAGCCCTGAGCCCTTCTGTGAGAGTAGGATACAAGACTGGATGAAAAAACGGATATTTTTCCCCAAGAATATCCACCATTCCATAGCCTCGAACCATACCAGTCTTTGCCCGAAGGACACTCTCAAAAGGTACCCCAGAGGGCATGTTCTTGCGAGTCACCACCACATTGGGAATCTCAAGATACGGCGCGGGAAAAGAGACATATCCTCTCCTCGCTGGCGTATCAATCGCACAGTTGATCATATCCACCTCACGATTACTCAGTGCCTGAAGCACCTCACCCCAGTTCTTGTAACGATACACCTCTATTTTAATACCAGACCAACGAGCAAATTCCCTTGCAAAATCCGTACCAATACCCTGATACCTTCCCCATTGATCAAAAAACTCAAAAGGAGGAAAATCAGGATCCGGAGCAAGTCGTATAACAGGATGAGTAGCTATCCAGGCCTTTTCCTCTTCGGTCAGTCCCATCGGTTGACAGGAAACAAACCACAAAGATAGCGCAAGAAAACTCCACGGAAACCATTTCATCTTTCCTCCTTACGAGGAGCGCATCCACTGCTCAAGAAGACGTTCTTTGTTCTCTTGTCGTCGCACAAAATCGTAGTGATACTTGGCCAAAAGATGAATTTCTATATTTACCTTGTCCCCATCCTTTTTAGTAGCAAGAGTAGTATGGGAAAGCGTCTGAGGAATCACTGCCACAGAAAACTGTCCCCCCTCAATATCAAAAAGAGTGAGACTGATCCCATCAATGGCTATAGAATCTTTCTCCACAAGATACATCTCTAACTCCCGCGATACCTCAAAACGATACAGAGCCGATTCCCCTTTCTGCTTTTTTGAAACAAGTCGCCCCATCCCGTCCACGTGCCCCATCACCACATGCCCATCAAAAAAACTTGCAGGTGTAACAGGAAGTTCAAGATTCAACCTCCGTCCAACCCTGGCGTCACCCAGAGTGGTTCTTTCAAGAGTTTCAAAACTGGAATACACATCGAATCGATTCCCTTCTTTTCTTTCCACAGTATGACAGCTTCCATCAAGAGCAATACTGGTAATCCCTTCCTCCAGTCTGTCCAGCACCTCTTGCGGAGCCTCAATACTAAAACGTATTCCACCACCTACCCTTTTGAGCTGAACTATCTCTCCCTGATAGCGAATAATTCCCGTAAACATCAGGATACCCACCTCACTTTTGTTTTTGCCATTGAAATACCATCCACTTCAGCACAAAAAGCCTCCATAACTTCTTGAGCAAATGTCACTGTCTCTATTCCCATCTCCTCAAGACAGGCAATAGGCAAAGGTGCCCCTGTTCCCTTCACATTGAGAGCTGTATGTACCAATCCCGATACCGGACTCACTGTAGCAATAGATACCGACAACTTTCTCCCATCATAAAAAATATCATCCCCATCCCTGGTCAATCGAGAAGGCACAACCCTTTTCACCAACCTCTCAAACAAGAAAAGCACAAAAAACCTCTGAACCCATACCATCTGTCCCAAACCTACCTCAAACATTTCAATAAGAAAATGCACCATCTCATCAGACGAAATAGGAGCCACCTGGCGTACATCCTCAATATCCACCATTTCTGTAATACGCACATCTGCCGGCCCAACAAAACCCACTATAACATCACCCATCACCCCATAGTATCGATAAGCGAAATGAGACGAAAGTTGCCTGCCATCATAGATCAGTCTTTCATCTATCCAGAGACTTTTCATTTTGCAAATCCTCCACGAAAATGTTCTGAACAAAACCATTCCTTCTCATCACCTAGAGCACGCTTGAGTCTCTGACAGGACTCACATTCCCCGCACATCATTCTCCCCCCACGATAACAGCTCCAGACGAGGTCAAGGGGCGCCCCACACTCTTTGCCCATAAGGTAAAGTTCTCGTTTATCCATAGCCAGCGTATAGGAAACCAGTTTCACCCTACCTCGCGTAGAATAACCCAGAGCAAGATTAAGACAATCCAGATAATCAGCCGAATTGTCAGGAAAAGTCCCTGCTTCTTCTCTATTAAAACCCACAACAACAGCAGAAGCCCCTATATTCTCTGCAAGTCCCGCCCCAATCTCAATAAAAATACCATTACGATTGGGAACCCACACCAGAGAAGCTGTTTGTTCGGTTTTTTCACGCTTATCAAGTTCTTCCAATCGCAGAGAAGGAATCTTCCCCCTTGTCAAGGCACTCTCAAAACGTTTCATAAAATCAAGAGATATCTCTTGAAAAGGAATGTCATACCGATGGGCTATTCGTTTCACCGCCTCTCGTTCCCTTTTGACTGCCATTTGCCCATAGTCAAAAAAAAGCACCAAATAAACACCCATCTCATCAAGTGCTCTCTTGAAATTGACAACCGAATCAAGTCCGCCAGAAAGAAGTACCACCACACCCATGAAACACGCCTCCTTGCGTTTTCTTTCCCATATCCTACCACCAAAAAAACAAAATGTCAAACTTTCTGGATTATGTTTCTCTCAATCAGCACCCTTTTTCTTCTCATTTTCTTTCCAGAACTATCCAGGGAGTCGTTTCTTTGCCAAAAACAAACCATCCATCAGAAGCAAAAACCTCCCGTGTTTTCACTCCCCTTTCATCGAGAAGAAAAGCCCGAAAACCAGGAAGATACAACCTCCAGCTTGGCTGGTAAAGTCTATAGGGCAGTCGTCCCCATTTGTCTCCCACAGATGTTCTGGTAGAATTCCACTTCATAGCCGTGTTTTCACCCTTTCCCACCATCACCACAAGAATTTTCTTTGTTTGCCTCCATGATGTATCATCCAGCGTACAAAGAGCTATGGCACCCCACATCGAATCCCTATCTACCTCTACCAGCATACCCTCATTGGTAAGACTCAGCCCCTTCACATTTCCCGTCAGAAGGAAAGCCTTTTCACTTTGCCACACAAGATATGGCCTCTCTCTATCCCATTTCCAGGGCATGGTTGGAGCAGAAGAACCCCAATTTTCCTGAGAAAAATCCATACTCACCTTGGCAAACAGGCTTTCATTCTTCCAGAAGGCAAAACGCATCACATCATACCACGGTCCCCACTGACTGTATGCCTTCTCCACCTGAGAAGGTTTCGTCCCCCTCGATACCTCGTAGGACCATGTCATGCCTTCTCGAAATACCCGACTGGCCCAGGGTAGAAGACTCAGCTTGCCACCATTTCCAATGAAATGAAAAAGCCCTG
>JBKBIS010000115.1:0-5756 GCA_046294145.1 Brevinematales bacterium
ACGGCGCACAGTGAAACTCCGCCGGGGACCACCATTCTGGAACATCATCACTACCCCTTCATAGGGCTGAATACGTTCCTTGTCACCTTCTTTGATCCTAACATGTACACGTACCGTATCCCCTACATTAAACACAGGGAATTTCTCAGTATTGTTTTGTTCCGCCAGAAGAGCTTTTTCTACCTCATCAAGACGGTTTTTCTTTGGAAGACCTGCCAACTTGGCAGCCAAAGCCTCTTCTCTTGCCTTCCTCAACTCAGCACGTTTCTGCTTCAATTCAAGTTTATTCGCTTTCGTGTTCTCTGCCATCTCTCCACTCCTTTAGCGTTTTTTGTATCACATTCAAAAACTTTCGCATCATTTCATTCCTTTTGCGAAGTTGCCTCAACGTTCCTGCTTCTGGCAAAAGCGGCATATACTCAGCAAAGAGGTCCGGACGCCTTCGGTACGTTTTAGCCACCGCATTCTCATAACGCCACGCAGAAACCATCTGATGGTTCCCACTCTTCAACACCTTTGGAATACCCATACCTTCAAACTCTGCCGGCTCAGTATAATGATCGTATTCTAAAAGGCCCGTTTCAAAACTCTCTCCCTCAACGGCCTCGGTTTCCAGCACCTTTCCCACAAACCTTGTCACTGCCTCAATCACACAGAGGACAGGAAGCTCTCCTCCCATCAGGACAAAATCCCCGATGGAAATCTCTCTATCCACATACCGGCGTACAAAACGAGCATCCACTCCCTCATACCTCGCTGAGACCAACACCAGCTGGGGAACATGTGCCAGCTCTTTTGCTATCCCGGATGTAAACCTCTCACCCTGAGGAGAGAGAAGCACCACCTGACCTTCTGGGCCCTTGATACGTCTCACCGCCTCAGCAAGAGGTTCCGGTCTAAATAACATCCCCTTTCCATGCCCAACAATAGGAGCATCCACTCGTCCACCCTTCAATGATGAGAAATCCCGAAGCTGATGGACAAACACAGAGATTATCTTTTCCTCTATTGCCCGCCGCAGGATTCCCTTCTGAAGGTAAGGCTCCACCACCTGGGGAAATATCGTTACCACATCAAAACGCATCTACAAAAGTTCGGAAAGATGGTCTGCCTCAATCTGTTTTGCAGCCACATCAACCCGCACAAAATAACGCGGATCATACGGCACAGCAAGACTCTTTCCGCCTGTCATTTTTATCACAAAAAGCGTCTTTTGTCCTACCTCAAAAAAGTTTTCTACTACACCAAAGATATTCCCCTCATACACCACTTCACATCCAAGAATATCTTTGATATAGTACTCTCCTTCTGGCAAAGGAGGAAAATCCTCTTCCTGAACATAGATAGCCTTCCCCACCAAAGACTCAACAGCCGTCCTATCCTCTATGCCAGCAATCTTTGCCACATAGGCCTTCTGGTACTCCCGGATCTCCACAAAAGATACTTCTCTATAACCACCCGGAACCTTACGGTCTTCAACAAAAAAACGCTCAAAAGCACCAAGGTCGTTTATCTCATCCACATACCACTGGACCTTGATATACCCCTTGAGCCCATACGGTCTGGTAAAACGTCCTATCAAAACCAGTGGTGTATATATCACCCTTATGCCCTCTTGGCCTTCTTGGCAATATTTTTCACCACATCGGTAGGAATAGCCCCTTTGCGAATCCACTCTTCATAACGAGCAAGATCAAGAGAGGTCTTTCCCTCCTCTGTAGGATGATAATACCCAAGACTCTCAATATATGCTCCATCTCTTGGCGCACGACTATCCACAACCACAATACGATAATAAGGTTGTTTAGCTTTCCCCATGCGTGTCAAACGAATATGAACTGCCAAAGGTAGCCTCCTCACAATTTTGTCTATGTATTATAAAGGAAACCAGAAAGGATGTCAAGAAAAAGAAAGAAAACTCTTGAAACTCACAAGACACATCCTCTCATCCCACATTCATACAGAGAGATACCTTGCCAGCCAAGAGCACCCCGACAAATCACACCCCTCACGTGGTAGTACACCCCGAGGAAGCATTGCCGTCTGATCCTCTCTCCCAATCAACCCATTTCCTTCCAGCAAACCAGCTCTGAGAAAAAATCATAACACACAAAAAAGCAAAAACAAAATCTCTCTTTTCGCCTACAATTTCTTTTTCAATCCCTCAAGAAGAGATATTTCCTTATCCTCAGAAACCTTGTTTGAAGCATCATAAGGAATGGCAAGCCCCTTTTCAATCATAGTAGCTGCTTCCCCTTTTCGTCCCAACTCCAGAAGAAGTTCAGCATAAAAACGATACGCCGTTCGATTATGAGGATTAAGAGAAAGAGCCTGCTTGTAATCTGCTTCTGCTTTCTGTTTATCACCCACGCTTATCCCGGCAGGAGCCCTATGATACACGCGCCCACGAAGGTTATAAAAAGCCCCATTGTCCCAATCTGGATTGATAGCCATACCCCTCGCAACAGCATTCATAATAGGCTTCACAGCCCCCAAACTCTGCATGATACCATTAGCCTCACCCCATGAACCAAGACATACCCCAAGCCAGTACCACCCCTCAGGAGCATTGGGATTGAGTTTTGTGGCTTTTTCTGCTGACTCCTTCCCCCCTGTAAAAATCACTTTCCGCTGATTTTTATCCTTGACAAAATTCTCAGCGTAATGATATGCCGCACGGGCAAACTTCCACGCCACCTCATAAGAATCCGGTTTCTGCACCACCAGCACCTTGAGTGTCTCGTAGCCCTTTTTTGCCCCCTCCACTGAATTTCTTTCACCCCAGTAATCCTCTTCCGCCCAGAGCACAACTCCCCAGAGCATCAAAAAACCAATCACAAGCCTTTTCATATAACCTCCTTTATGCCTCTTTATGCCATTTCTTTGAGAATTCTTTCTTTCTCTTTGGTGAGAATATCAAGCACAGCTTCATATTGCTCTTTATTCAAAGCAATACCCTTTTTGGTTGGTTGCCACTCCCCTTCCTTTTCATAGTATTTCCGAATATCCAGATATTTTTGCCCATTAAAATCTAAAATACTGATAATAATGTTTCCCTTCTTTACTTCTCCAATCTGAACATTTTTCTCCTCTCCCATGAACCCTCCTTTACCAAACCATTTCACACTCATATTGTAAAGAAAAAAAATTTTCTGTCAAGAAACTCACTTACTCCTCAGCACATAAACCCCATTCCAATCCTCTGGCGGGGGATTTTTCATAAATTCTTCACAACGTTCAAGATAGGTTTTGGAAGGAGGATCCCCATACTCCTCCCACAAAGAACAAAAAATCTCCCTCCCTTTAGCCCATTCTCGCTTCTCATAAAGTTCAAAACCTGCCTGAAAAAACTGAAGCATCTTCTCTTTTTCTGGTGATAATTTTCCCATACGTTCCACAAGTTCATACACCGCAATAGGCTGACTTTTCCCCTTCACACGAATAATATCAAGTCGACGACATACAAAATGATCTTTCACCTGTTCATAAGTGCTTTCAGACATCATGGTGTAGGTCCCATAAAATTTATTTGCCCCCTCAAGGCGAGAGGCAAGATTGACAGTATCCCCCATCATGGTGTAATTCATTCGTTGACGAGAGCCCATATTCCCCACTACAGCAGGGCCTGAATTCATTCCAATCCGTGTTTTGAGCCGTGGATATCCCCTTTGCTCCCATTCCATCGCCAAAAGAGAGAGTTTCAGTTGAATCTCAAGAGCCGCCATCGCACAGCGAAAGGCATGATCGCTTTGAATGACCGGAGCACCAAAAAAAGCCACAATCGCATCCCCCTCAAACTTATCCACTGTTCCCCCATATTTGAGAATAACATCCGTCGCTGCGGTGAGATATTCATTGAGAAGCGAGACCACCTCAGTAGGAGAAAGCTTCTCAGAAATAGAAGTAAAACCCTCCACATCAGAGAAAAATGCCGTGATTTCTCGCTGTTCTCCTCCCAACTGAAGTTGAGAAGGATCATCCAACAATTCTTTAATTACAACCGGTGAAAGATAATATGAGAAAGCCTGTTTGATAAATTGCTTTTGCTTATCAAAAACCAGAAACTTATACACCACATAAGCAACGGAAACAAAAAGCCAGAGAAGGAAAAGAAAAAATGCATGCACGTGGCGACTAAAAAACACCATACTGCCTATCATCCACCCACCAAGAAGAAGCCAATTCCCCAACACAACAATAACTTCCTGAATGGCACTTCTCGTAAAACGACTTACTATCACCAGAATCAAAAGAAAAATAGCTGCTGCTATACCATCCCACCACCAGCTGGCAAAGTGAAAAAAACTCTCCATGAGAATAGTATTCATGAGATGAACCTGAAGCATAACCCGTGGTGCCGAAGGATCAAAAGGAATAGCCCCCACATCTGTGGTAGCTGATGCCGTGTATCCAATCACAACCACTTTATCACTGAGATGATGAAGAAGCTCTTCATACCTTTTCACATTTTTTTCAACCTCAGCAAAATTCTCTTTCTCCCCTATCCCTTTTTGCAAATTCTCCAAATAACCTTTCCATTCTCGATATTCTAGAAGAGTGGCCAAAGAAAGCATATTTGTCCATGGTTGAGTTTTCCATCCACCTCTCCAATGAACAAGCATCTCGCCTTTCTTGTTCACCGGAATACGCCACGTTTTCCCCGGGGAAGGAAGAACAAGAAAGCCCTTTTCTATACGAAGAGCAGACTTTTCTACCCCCAAAAAATCCAGAAGATAAGCAAAAGAAAGTTGAGGCACATACCGCCCATGAAAACAACGAAGAAGTGCCACCTGTCTGAGAACCCCATCAGCGGATTCATCACTGGTAGTATCTCCCAACCCAGCTGCATACATATAAAGAGGAAAAACAGGAAACTCCATAGCCTTTTCTTCAAAAAAATCTTCCATCCCTTCTGGTTTCTCTACGGGGAGAAAAAACCTCTCATACACCATCAGAAGTTCTGCATTTTCATCACTCCACAGGGCACGTTTTTTCTCACTTTCCGATACACCCCGACACGCAAGATACACAGGACTTCCCTCAAGAGCCAAAGCCTCAGCCAAACGAGTATCCTGATTCACAATCACATTTTCTACATTTTTCTCTCCGCTCTCATACCGTTCCATATCCACCCATAGCGGAGCTGGATCAATAAACTCAGAGTCAATAATAATTGCCTTAGCCTTATATTCTTTGAGAACCTCTATAGCCCTGGCAAGGACCAGACGCGGGACAGGATATACTCCAATCTTATCTATGGTGGCATCGTCAATATTCACATAAACAAAAAGATTCGTAGCTCTTCTCCCCGGATGGAAATATCCAAGCCCATCCTGAAGTTTCATCTGAAGGATTTGGCCAATAGAAGTAGAAGATATGGCAAGAGCTAATACAACCGCAAAAATAACAATACCAATTTCTATCCAAAGCTCTCTTTTCATAACCTCTCCTTCAGATGGTTTTTAGCCAGATCTCCTCACGTGCTCTCTTAGGAACATAATGGATTCCTCTCTCATCCCGATAATACTCAATTCCTTTCTCCACTGGCACAATCACTATCTTTTCCTTTGGTTTACCCAGGGCTACTACCAGCCCAACTCCAAACCATTCTTCCATACCAAGCATTTCTCTCACCCGTTGTGAATCAAAACTTCCAATCATACATCCCCCATATCCATCAGAAACCGCAAGAAGAAGAAGGGTTTGTGCTGCAATTCCTATATCCATCGCAGGATTTTGACTGAGCCGACTATCAT
>JBKBIS010000116.1:0-5628 GCA_046294145.1 Brevinematales bacterium
TAAACAATTCTGCCGCGGAAATAAACAATATCGTTCGTACGATTGATGATATAGCCTTTCAAATCAATCTTCTTGCTCTCAATGCCAACGTGGAAGCTGCTCGTGCAGGAAAATATGGCAAAGGTTTTGCAGTTGTTGCCGATGAAGTTCGCAATCTTGCCGTGAAAAGTGCCAATTCCGTCAAAGAAACCACAGCCAAGGTACAGGATATAGTAGGAGCTATCATCCGAGGACATGATGTCACCAGCGAAGTCGCTTCCCATATTGAGAAAATGTATACCAATATGCAACAGACCATCCAGGTAGCTGAAGAAGTCGCTGCCAGTAGTCAAGAACAACTTCTTTCTATGGAACAGATTAGCCAGGGGATTCACCAGATCAACATAGTCACCCAGAATACAGCAAGTAGTGCAGAAGAAACCGCAAGCTCAGCTGAAGAACTCAATAGTCAAGCAACGCTTCTCAAGCGATTGGTGAGACAGTTTAAACTCGCAGAAAGCATATTCTCTTCTGAACAACCAGCGCCAACCTTAACAGCAAAAGAACCCCAAAAAACAGGACAAGAAGCCCCGGGCACTCCCATACAAAAACGAACTATACGCCTTGACGATGACGACTTTGGAAAATTTTAAAAGGAGGTATGCTGTGAAAAAAAGACAAACACACTTCTTTTCTCTTCGCTGGAGAGTGATTGGCATGGTAGGGAGTATCATTGTTTTCATGATAAGTATCATGGCTATAAGCTATAGCTTGATGATGAAAAATGTTTTTACAGCATCAGCTAGACAGTATATAGAAGCAAAGCTGACCTCCACTATCAGAGAAATAGAAGGTTGGTTTGCTTCAAAAATTCCTATACTTGAGGCTGCAGAGACCGCCCTTACCTTCCATTCTCCCAACGACAAAGAGATATACAAAAAATACATCACTACCATGGCTCTCTATACAAATGCAGAAGTAAGAAGCATATATGTCGGACCTCAAAAGGGGCCACGAGAAGGGGGCATATTCTATTCTTCTGATGGATGGATACCCCCTGCTTCTTACGACTGGACAAAAAGACCATGGTTCATAAATGCTCAGTCACTCAATACGATTGCTTTTACCTCCCCTTACATTGATGCCATACAAGGAGATCTTATCATCTCTATTGCCAAACCAGTAAAAAGAAACAACATTATACCAGGAATTATTTCCCTGGATCTCAGTATTGTTACGGTGCAAAATATGGTCAAACAACTCAAAGTTACCCCTACCGCTGAGGTCTATCTCGTTGAGGAAAAAGGCCTCTACCTCATTCATCAGGATACCAATCGTATACTCAAAGAGAGTATATGGGATTCCCCAGAGTTTCAACACTTCTCTTCTCTGGCTACAAACACCTCCTTTGGGTTCATGATCCGAGATACATGGTATGGAGCCATCCTGCCCTTGAGGTTGTACAATGTCAACTGGAGAATCGTCATAAGAGGAAATACCAGTGATATTTTCTCTCCCCTCTACAAAGCCCTTTATACGCTATTACTCCTTGCAAGTATCATGCTCATTCTCGTCGTAGGAGCTCTTTTCATTTCTGGCAAGTGGCTCTCGCCTCTAATGAGGCTCAGACTCCTCGCTGAAGATATCGCCCAAGGAAAGTTTGTTACACCAGACATTGCCTACAAATACCAGGATGAGATTGCAGCTCTTCTCTCCTCTTTTGATAATATTGTCTCTTCTCTCAAAATGAAAGAAAGTTTCATTCTGGCTCTCAAAGAGGGAGACTTTACCAGAGAACCTCCGATTGCCAGTTCAGATGACACCGTAGGATTGGCTCTGAAAACCATGACCGAACGCCTGAATGAACTCATCAGGGCAGTCAAGGAGTCCATCCACCAGACAATGATGAGTGTAGAACAACTCAAGAAAGCGACCCAGCATCTTTCGCAGGGCTCCACTGAACAGGCAGCGGCTGTCGAAGAGATCGCCTCTTCGGTGAAAGAGATTCAGACTCAGGCCAAACAAAACCTCGCTCATGCCACAGAATCCATCGATATTATGAAACAACTCCTGGCCGTCGTAGAAGAAAACCGTCTCCAGCTCAATCAACTTTCCACTGCTATGAAGAGAAACACTGAGGCATCTGAACAGATCAAAGCAGTTGTCAAGACAATTGATGACATTGCCTTCCAGATCAATCTTCTGGCTCTCAATGCTAACGTCGAAGCTGCTCGTGCAGGAAAGTATGGAAAGGGTTTTGCTGTCGTTGCTGATGAGGTGAGAAATCTGGCAGTAAAAAGCGCCCAGGCAGCAAAAGATACCGCTCAGATTATAGAAGAAACGGTGCAAAATCTTCTCAATAGCGACACGGTTCTCAAGCAAAGCCTCACCAAGTTTGACCAGATAGAGAAACGAAGCCAGGAAATGTCAACCAAGATGCTTGAAATAGGCAAACTCAGTCAGGCTCAGTCTCTTGGTCTGGACCAGATCTCACAAGGACTCTCTCAAATCAGCATTGCTGTCCAATCAGCCGCTGCCAGTGCAGAAGAGACAGCCAGTGCAGCCAACGAACTCGCAGGCCAGACCCATAACCTGCAGCAAATGGTGCAGGTATTCAAAATCAAATAACAGGAGGATAGCATGAACCAGACATACGACGACGAACTCCTCGAAACAGGCGAAGAGGAAGATACGATAAGCAACAAGTACCTCACCTTTACTTTAGGCGAAAATTCCTATGGGATACCCATTGCTCATGTTCGGGACATCATAGAAATGCAAAAGATTGCCATAGTTCCGGAGATGCCACCCTATGTCAAAGGGGTCATAAATCTCAGGGGAAAAATCATCCCTGTGGTTGACATGAGAACCCGATTGAATATGCCTTTTCGAGAGTACGACAACCGAACATGTATCATCGTCATTGAACTCAAAAATACCCTTATAGGTCTCATTGTCGATGTGGTGGAGGAAGTTTTAGAAATCCTGCCAAATGCTATTGAACCAGCCCCCCACTTCCGAGGAGTTGAAGCCCAGGAAAGGTACCTCAAAGGCATTGGCAAGGTGGCAGACAAGCTTAAAATCATCCTCGACGTAGAACGTGTTATTTACGACAAAGATATGGAAACTATCCAGAGTATAGAAACTATCCAAAAAGCAGAGAAGGCATAATGGAAGGAGAAAGCTTTTTCACCCTTCATAGGCTTACAGACAAGGAGTTCAATCTTATCAGTCAGCTGGTGTATGAAACAGTAGGGATTCACCTGCCCCCAGAAAAGCGTATCCTCGTCGAAAGCCGGCTCCAGCAGCTTCTTAAACAAGAAAACCTCACAACATTTGACGAACTCTACAAGAGAATCATAAACGACAAAAGCAATGTACTTCTCTCCGAGATGATAAACCGTATCACCACCAATCATACCTATTTCATGCGAGAAAGCTCTCACTATGATTTTATGGTAGAACGTATATTTCCTCTCTGGCAAAAGAATCCATATCGTGATATACGTATATGGAGTGCCGGTTGCTCCTCAGGAGAGGAAATCTACACAGTAGCCATTCTCATCAGAGAACACTTCTCCCCATATCACCCAGAGGAATGGGGACTTCTAGGAACGGATATATCCCTTAGAGTCTTAGAACAGGCTGAGAAAGGCATATATGTCACCGAGAGACTGGAAAATCTGGATCCCATTCTCATCCAGAAATATTTTCTTCAGGTAGATGAAAACAGCTATCAGGTCAAAGAGGAAATTCGGGATATGGTACTTTTCAAACGATTCAACCTCATGCAGGAAACCTATCCTTTCAAAGGCAAGTTCGATCTCATCTGGTGTCGAAACGTTCTCATCTACTTTGACCAGGAACACAAGGAACATATCCTCTCCCATCTTGTCAATGTTCTGAAGCCCGGGGGCTATCTCTTTATTGGCCACTCAGAAACCATCGAAAGAGAAAAATACGGGCTCATCTTTATTCAGCCAGCCATCTATCAGAAGGAGGCAACATGAATAAAATACGTGTCTTTATTGTTGACGATTCGAAAATTGTGCAAGATGTACTTTCCAGAGGACTTTCTCAAGATCCTGAGATAGAGGTAGTAGGTATGGCCTCAGACCCTTATGAGGCCAGTGAGAAGCTCTCCACTACAGATGTTGATGTGATGACCCTCGATCTTGAGATGCCAAAAATGAACGGACTTATTTTCTTAAAACAACTTTTACCCCAATATCCTATTCCTGTCATTGTGGTTACCTCCCTCACAGACCGAGGGGGAACTCTGGCTTGGGCGGCACTCCAGGCGGGAGCAGTAGAAGTAGTCCCAAAACCAAAAGCCGAAGGGAACGAGGCTCTTCTTGCTTTTCTCCAGGAACTCATCGCAAAAATCAAGTGGGCTTCCCAGATCAAACTCCCTCAACAAGGCAAAGAATTTGAAAGCCATCCCTCTAAAGACGATGCTTCCGATCAGGTGATTGCCATCGGGGCTTCATTAGGGGGAACAGCAGCACTCTCCACTCTCTTCAGACAACTACCCGCCACCATGCCCCCCATTCTTGTTGTTCAGCACATGCCTCCTACCTTTACCAGAATGTTTGCAGAAAGCCTTCAAAAAGAGACCTCCATCAAAGTTAAAGAAGCCCAGGATGGAGAAAAAATAGAGATAGGACATGCCTACATTGCCCCGGGGAATTATCATATGAAGCTTCGGCAGGATTGGACTATAGAGATCTCTTCCGGAGAACGAGTAAGTGGTCATATACCCTCAGTAGATGTGCTTTTTATGTCTGTAGCACAGGCGGCAGGTCCCAAAGCTATTGGTATTCTTCTGACAGGCATGGGAAAGGATGGAGCACAGGGACTTCTCCTTATGAAACAACATGGGGCACTCACCATAGCCCAGGATGAGAGTACAAGTGTTGTCTTTGGTATGCCCTATGAAGCCTACAAAATTGGGGCAGTAGACATGCTTTTGCCTCTTCCAAGAATCCCACAGATTCTCATCCGAAACGTCAAAGAACGAAAAAAGAAGGGGAAACCATGACCCATATCATCGGCATCGGAGAATGGCTTATCAGTCAAAAGTCGGAGGATGTCCTCACCACCTATGCTCTTGGTTCCTGTGTAGCCCTCATTGCTTTTTGTCGAAAAAAACACACGGGAGCCATGGCTCATATTGCCCTTCCCCACTCCAGCATCGATCCTGAAAAAGCCAGAACCCAACCTGCTTATTTTGCTGATCTTGCTGTTCCTCTTATGATAGAAGCTTTTCAGAAAGAAGGTATCCAGCCCAGAGAAATAGAGATTAAACTTGTTGGAGGAGCTCAAATGCTTGATCCAAATGGAATCTTTGACATCGGACGACGCAACGTCCTTGAGATCAAGAAACTACTCTGGCAAAACATGCTTGCCCCGATTGCCGAGGATGTAGGGGGAAGTATCAGCCGTACTGTTTCACTTTCTATTGGAGAGGGAATAGTGGTCGTTTCCTCTCAGAATAAAAAATACCAACTGTAGGAGGACATTATGTATAACCACATTCTCATTGCCGATGATTCCTCTACCTCTCGCATGATCATTCAGCGCTGTTTGCAGATCATTGGCTTTTCAGAAGCGACCTTCTACGAAGCAGGAGATGGTATTGAAGCCCTT
>JBKBIS010000117.1:0-5540 GCA_046294145.1 Brevinematales bacterium
CCAAGGTTTTCTGACTGAAGTTTCTGTTTGGTTTCTTGCGAGAGATCCCAATAGGCATGTATCCAGTAGGGATCCTGGACAAGAAGGGTGAGACGGTTTTCGTTGTAACTTTCTGGTATATCGTAAATATCACTGAGATCAGGAGTCAGAGAAGATCTCACCTGACGATAATCTTCTATCTCGAATTTCTTGCTTTCGCCTGCTGTGATAGGATCAAAGGCCTCCCGGGGAGGTTCCGGGATAAACTCAGTTTTTTTGCGAGAGGGAGCCTTTTTGACCGCTCGGGAGGGGGATTTTTGGGTTGAGGTTTTTGTTTCTGCTGCAGAAAGAATCTTGTCAATAAGTGCCTCTTTGGTAGCAGATGCCCCCACCTTGATACCCTTTTCTCTGGCTAATTCAAGCAATTCGGCTTTTGTCTTTTTTTGAAGATCCGTCTTCGTCATAACCCCTCCTTTTCTGGATTTCTTTCCTTTATTGTATGGAAAAGAAGGATATCTGTCAAGTGAAGAGAAGTGTTTTTCATAATTTCAGGGAGAATATTTTTTTAAAAGTAAAATTTTGTTTGTCGATATGAGCTTGTTTTAGACCGGGAGAATAATCTGTATTCTTTAAACTTTCAACTTTTCCTTCTGAAGGAGATTTTCTCATTTTTTGCAAAAAAAAACAAAAGGCTTTACACTTATATCATGACGACTGATAAGTTTTCCTCTCGAAAGGTTCTTCTCTGGGATTTTGATGGAACAATTGTAGATACAATTCCTCTTGTATTTTTTTCTCTTCGGCAGAGTTTTCTTTATGGCGATGGTCGTTTTCTCTCTGAAAAAGAAATATCGGCTATGTTTGGACCACCTGAGGATGAGCTTTTTCGAAGGTATTTTGTGTCCTCTTCTTGTGCAGAGAAGGCTATTGAGATGTATCATAGGCTTTATGATGAGTATCATGCTTTGTTTGCTATTTATCACAAGCGTGTAGGGAGGATTCTTCGTATTCTTTCAGAAGAGGGGTATATGCATGGTCTCGTCACAGGAAAGGGGAGAAGGAGTCTGGCGATCTCTCTGGAAAAATTGGGAATAACGGCGTATTTTTCTGTGGCTATAACTGGAAACGATATTGAAAATCCCAAGCCTCACCCAGAGAGCCTTGTTTTTGCTCTTCAAAAGATAGGTGCTACTCCCAAGGAGGCGATTATGATAGGGGATTCTGAGGCAGATTATGAGGCAGCACGGAAGTTAGGTATTCCAGCGGCAGTGGTGGGATGGTACAGAACACCTCAGTTCAATGGAGAGTATACCTTCTTTCCTGATATTGAGGGGTTGTATACGGCTCTTACTCACAACTATCGTGTTCCTCAAGATCGATTCCATCAGCCGGACCCTGTTCAAGCACTCTGGCGAAATAGATGACCTTCTCAAGTTCGTTTTCCAGATTGACATTGTTGATATAGCAGTTTTTGGTAGGTCTCAGTCTTACGGGGGCAAAATTGAGAATACCAACAATTCCAGCATTGATAAGTTGATCAAGAACTCCTTGGGCGGCATGTTCAGGAACGGCTAAAATAGCTACTTTGATATGGTGTTGTTTGACAAAGCTCTCTAATTCACTCATGGGGTGGAGTGGAAGTCCTGGATTTTTGACAATCTTTTCCTGTAAAATATCAAAGGCAGCTTTGATGTGAATCCCTTCTTTTTCGAATCCCCGGTAACGCAAAAGAGCCATGCCGAGGTTTCCAGCACCAACAATAATAACTTCCTGAGGTTTATCTTTGGAGAGAATCTCTTGAATACGTGGCAGAATTTCATCAATAATATAGCCACCTTTTTTGCTTCCTGAAATATTGAAAAGGGAAAAATCTTTGCGTATTTGGGCCGGGTTGATGCCAGTAGCATCGGCCAAGTTATCAGAAAACACCTTGTGAAACCCAAGTTGTTTTAGACGGGTGAGGGCCTTGTTATAAAGAATTAATCTTGTAATACTTTTTCTTTTTTCTGCCATAATGTTCCTCCATATCTGAAATATGATAAAAATTATACATATTTTTTTTTATTTTTGTCCAGAACATATATGTTTTTTCAATAGAAAAAAGTACATAAAAGAAGAATATGAACCAATGCCTGAACAATCAGAGAAGATATGATATAAAAAGGTGTCCTCTCTTTGCCTCTGCGTGGTAAGGCATCGGGGAAAACAAAACTTTTTTTCACACTTTTGGCTCTATCGATGTGTGAGAAAAACAGATTTTTTGCTCAGAAGGGGTAATAACGGTTTTCTCTTTTGAGGGAGTTGTTGTTATCCCTTTGTTTCCTCAAGGTATTTTTCTACTGCATAGGCAGCTATAGCTCCATCAGAAGCAGCAGTGATAACTTGACGAAGTGTCGTATGACGACAGTCACCGGCGGCAAAAAGACCGGGAATATTAGTTCGCATCATCTCGTCTGTCAAGATGTATCCTTGCTCGTCGCACTTCACTTCTTCCAGGAAGGAGGTGTTGGGGTAGAGACCTATGTAAAGAAACATGCCATTGACGTCAAGGTAAGAGGTTTCACCTGTCTTGATATTCTTGAGTTTGATGGCTTCAAGGAAGTTTTCCCCCTTGACTTCTTCGACAATAGTATTCCAGATGAACTCCATACCAGGTGTTTTGAAGGCTCTTTCCTGAACTATTTTGGCTGCCCTGAGTTGGTCTCGACGGTGGATGAGGTACACCTTTTTGGCAAATTTGGTGAGAAACATACCTTCTTCAACAGCTGAATCGCCCCCACCAATAACGGCAACAATCTTGTCTTTGTAAAAGGCAGCATCACAGGTGGCACAAAAAGAGATTCCTCTTCCAATGAATTTCTCTTCGTTTGGGATACCAAGTTTTTTCGGACTGGCTCCGGTGGCTACAATAACGGTTTTTGAGAGAAACTCACGGGATTCCGTGTATACGTGAAAAAGGCCTTCGTTGTCTCGAGTTATCTTCTGGACATCTGCATATTCAAACGAAGCTTTAAAGTTTTTGGCTTGTTCTTCCATGCGCTGGGAGAGTTCGTATCCATTTATTCCCTGGGGAAAGCCAGGGTAATTCTCAATGAGTTCGGTGAGAGCTGCCTGTCCCCCTGATCCGATTTTTTCGAGGACTAATGTTTTGAGAAGAGAACGACCTGTGTAAATGGCAGCCGTCATTCCTGCAGGGCCAGAACCTACGATAATTACATCATAGATGTCCGTAGTGTTTTCTGAAGAAGTAGAAATATGAAGTTTAATCATCATCTTCTCCTTGGATTTCATATAAGAAAAATATAATATATTTTTTCTCAAGAGGCAAAATTTTCGCTTCTTAGGATAAAAAAAATGGGAAAAATTCTCAAGTTTTTTGGAAAATCATCCGATAGAAAGAACAGGTGAATTTCGTGGAAGGGAGAGGAAAAAATTCCTCTTGAACTCCCTTTTAGGATTATCGACACTTGAGCCAGAGTCTTGAGTGTTTCAAGCGAAAAATCCCACAAGGATGTGGGAGTATCATAGATCAAGGAGGATGCTATGATTATCAACCACAACATCAGTTCTATTTTCTCGCAACGTTCTTTGCGGCTAGATAATCTCGCCGCTGACAAGAACATCGAGAAGCTGTCTTCGGGTATGCGGATTAACCGCGCTGGTGATGATGCTTCTGGTCTGGCCGTATCGGAGAAGATGCGTGCTCAGATCAATGGTATCCGGCGGGCTGAAAAGAACGTTCAGGATGCCATCTCTTTTATCCAGACTACCGAAGGGTATCTGGAAGAAACCACCCAGATTCTGCAGCGTATTCGTGAATTGGCCGTTCAGGCTGCCAACGGTATTTACAGCACAGAAGATCGTATGCAGATTCAGGTGGAGGTGTCTCAGATGGTTGCCGAGGTTGATCGTATTGCCTCACATGCTCAATTCAATGGTCTTAACATGCTGACAGGTCGTTTTGCGTATGACGTGGCTGGTAATAATCCTGCTGCCAGTATGTGGTTCCACATTGGTCCCAATATGGATCAGAGGATTCGCAGTTATATTGGTACTATGACAGCTGCTGCTCTTGGGGTTCGGGATGTTTCCAGCAAGGATCCTCTCAGTATCTCTACTCCTGAGAAGGCCAATATGGCTATTGGTATTGTGGACAAGGCCCTTGAAAAGGTGAATAAGCAGAGGGCTGATCTTGGAGCGTATCAGAACCGGTTGCAACACCTTTCAAAAGGTCTTTTGATTGGTTATGAGAACCTCCAGGCGGCTGAGTCTCGTATCCGTGATACTGATATGGCAGAGGAAATGAGCGACTTTGTCAAGAATCAGATCCTTGTACAATCTGCAACGGCCATGCTTGCTCAGGCCAATCAGAAGCCGCAACTCGTGTTGCAGCTTCTCAGATAACCGGGGCTCTTGGGGAATAATCCCTGAGGGAGAAGCCTCCCGGTGAGTGTTTCCCCACAGGGGAAAAAATGATAGGCAGCCAATCAGGAAGGTGGAAAAACCACCTTCCTGGGTGTTTTGATAGGATATAGTTCTTAGGCAAGAAATGATCATACCCCTCCGTCGCTGCATGTCACTTGACGTGCAGTACTCAGGGACCCCCATAGTCCACACAGGGATGGTGTTGCCTCAAATAGAAACAAGGAGGGAGGTATGATTGTTAACCATAATATCAGTTCCATATTCTCAAACCGCCAGCTGAAGATCACCGATCTGACCCTCAATGGAAACATTGAGAAGCTTTCGTCCGGTCTTCGAATAAACAAGGCTGGTGATGATGCATCTGGTCTGGCTGTTTCTGAAAAGATGAGAGCTCAGATTTCCGGACTGCATCAGGCTATGCGAAATACCGAGGATGCGATTTCATTTCTCCAGACTACAGAGGGATATCTTGACGAGACAACCATGATTCTTCAACGTATGAGAGAGCTCTCTGTACAGGCTGGAAATGGGATCTATAGCGATCAAGATCGAATGCTCATCAATGTGGAAATGTCACAGCTTGTGGATGAGATCGATCGTATTGCTAAACATGCTCAATTCAATGGCATGAACATCCTTACAGGGCGTTTTGCACAGCCAACTGGTAACAATACCAGTGGTCCTACTGATAGTACGGCCGGTCTTTGGTTCCATATCGGACCTAATATGGACCAGAGGGTCCAAGTATTCGTGGGAGATATGGGAGCTGTAGCACTTGGGCTTATGACTCAAGATGGACAGAAGGTTATTAGCGCAAGTACCATGGATACAGCTAACCGTGCTATCGGGGTTATTGATAAGGCCTTGGAAAAGGTGATCAAACAGAGAACCGATCTTGGTTCCTATCAGAACCGGTTTGAGAAGTTATACAAAGGTTTGTATGTGGCATACGAGAATACGCAGGCGGCAGAGTCTCGTATTCGCGATACCAATATGGCTGAGCAAATGAGTGATTTTGTGAAAAACCAGATTCTGGCTCAGTCTAACGTGTCTATGTTAGCCCAGGCAAATTTAAAGCCTCAGCTTGTGCTGAGGCTCTTGGGTTAGGGATAGGCAGATATCCACTAACTCTTCGG
>JBKBIS010000118.1:0-5458 GCA_046294145.1 Brevinematales bacterium
GACAGGATGTGGATTGAAAGAGGGAGAAATATTGCTTGATAAGACAATGCTCTCATACCATGGGTTTTAACTGAGAGAGCAGAAGAGGGGTTTTGATTTCAAGAGAATATCCACCAACTTCTCCCTCTGCGATGAGAAAATCAATGGCTGTGGCCACATAATACGCCTGGGCGAAGAGATTGATAACAGGTATCTTGGTAGAAATTTTTTTGCCAAAAATACGATTGTCAAGAGAGAGTATATCGTCAGGATTGTGGAGGATTTTTCTGTCCTTTTCATAATCTTCAAGAACAATCTTGAGGTTCATGGCAAAATCGTGCATGAGAGCTTGTATTTTGTTTCTGATCTGCCGTGAGGTTTGGCTACGGTTGAGTTCCATTTGTTGTTGTTTCATATACTTTTCTTTGGAACTTCCAGGAAGTGTAGTATCAAGCTTTTGGAGTTCAAGGTAGTTTTTGATATACTCATTCATGGCTTTGTAGATGTCATCAATGTGGAAATAGAGGTCTTTGAAGACGCTTCGGTAGTCTCTTCTTGTTCCTGCGTCAAAGAAAATATTAAATTGTATCTGACCTGAGATAAAGAGAAAAGAAAAGCTTTTGTCAAAAAACTCAAGCAGAAGAGAGGCGAGAAAAGCTTTGTCTGTGATGGGGATTTGAGCACGATAATCTCGCGTATTTTTGTAATTCTCCATGATTTCTGAAAAATTGAGACTCTCTCGGATGATACGAATTCCCATACGTACAGCCTCAGGAAGCCCCTCAAGGCCATCACTGTTAGCCATGGCTTCTTCCATCTCTTTGGCCATTTGTTCTTCGAGGGCTTTCTGACGGGCTTGTTCTTCTCTTCTTCGTCTCTCCTGTTCATCTTCTTCTGCCCATCGGCGGGTATAGTATCCCACTTCATCTGTTTCGTTGAAGTTGAGGAATTCACGAAAGCTCTGGTTTTTGCCAAGATAGAGAAGATCCTTGTAGTAATAGTCTACTAAATAAAGGAGTCGTGGAAAGATTACATAAAATATCCGGTAGATATTTTGATTGGCGGTCTGGATGTTTTTGTGGACGACGGTCTGATTGAGGGAACGCATCTTTTGTTCTTCTCCCAGCACCTTTTCAACAACAAGGTTGAGACTGGCTTTGTATTTGTCCAGGACAAGGAGGGTTTTGAATACTCTGACAAGGCTATTTCTGGCGATGAGAAGTGGTTGAGGGGGATTCATGAGGAGTTGTCTTACCAGCCGGAAAAAGTCCACATCATACAGCATATCTATGCGGTAAAGCAGCTCATAATAGTGAGAAAGCCCCATCTCATGAAGACGCTGTCGAAGTTCATAGGAAAAAGACTTGTCCTGATAAAAAAGAGAGGTAAAAATCTGATGATTTTCTGTAGAAAGTTTTTCTATTTCACCAAGAAGAAACAAAAAGTGATGGGAAAATTTATTCCCCCAGAAATTGAATATGCCGTAAAGGATGCCTATCCATTTTGCTACTAGTCTGTCCCAGAAAAGTTCCCATCGGGAATGTCTGGTTGTTTTTGTAGAGGGAGGGGAACTTGAAGAAGGTGTTGAACTGGTCATGTTTTTTTTTCTATTTGCTTCCTGTTGTTTTCTTTGGGCTTCAGTTAGTCTGGCTTCTTTTGCTTCAACAAACTGGGAGAGTTTTTGTGTGAGTTGAATGGAGGGATCGGCCTGGAGGTCTATAACTTTGCCACCAGCTCTGACAAATTCGTCAAAGATCTCTTTTTGATCACGTATGTCCATCTGGTCTATACCGAGTTTTTTCTTTTTTTCGTCTAAGATAGACATCGTTTCTCCTTCTTATTTTTTATGAGGTTTTTTCTTGTTTATTATACATGATTCTGGAAAAAAATGCAAAAGAAAGGTTTTTTAAAAGAAAAGGGCTATCCCGAAGGGATAGCCCTGAGGAATATGCTTATTGAGCCTGGGGTTTTTGCCCTTGTCCTTGAGCTTCAGCTTTGGTTCGAATCTTGTTGGCTCTTTTCAAAAGATCATTCAGTCCATTTTGATTGAAGGTCACCTTGTATTCGGTCTTTTTCTGCTCAAGCCAGTTCTGGTAGAAGTACCACATACGGCTCTGGATGAGCTGGTTGCGGATCTGGTTTTTGAGTGTTTCATCAAAAGGCATGGGTTTTCCATCTTTGACGAGACGGGCCTTGTTCTGTTCATAGAAATCCTTGATATCTTTGTCCGTAATCATGCCACTTGCCTGCTGGTAGAGAGACTGTTCAAAATTATTCATGGCGTATTGGAGGAGAGCATCTTCTCGTACCTTTGTACGGGAAGCAGCACTATCCTTGCCCTGTTTACGTCCGGCTTCAACATTCACCAAAAAGCCCAGAGCAGCGTTCATAAGGGACTCGAACTGATCGGGAAATTCTTTTTCGTACTCAGGAATAAAGAGGACAAAGAGGTCTTTTACCTGTCTCCAGGTGTAATTTTTGCCCCAGACGGAGAAAAGCACCGTATTATCAGGGATAGCTTGGATCTCATATTCTTTGTCATCAATTTTGATCTTGTTATTCTCGAAGGTATATTTTTTCTTTACAGCGAGATCTAGAGCACTCTTCTGTAGATCTTGCTGGAGCTTCATCATGACGTAAAAACTCATCTTGCCGTCATTTACTTGCTTTTCTATCCAGCTGTAGGGTTTGCCGTTTCTGGCTTCAGTGACGTTGATGATATGGTAGCCATACTCTGTTTCAACAAGTTCCGGGATAAGTCCGGTCTTTTTGGCACCGAAAACAGCCTTTTCAAACTCAGGAACCATCATACCTTCGACAAAGTATCCAAGATCTCCACCTGCGTCCTTGCTACCTGGATCCTGAGAATATTGCATGGCAGCGTTGCTAAAGTCTTTGGCGAAGTTTTTGGACTTTTTGAGAGAGTCAAGGGTATTTTGTGCCAGAAGACGGATCTCTTCTTTTGTCTGATTGGTCCCAAAAGAAAGAGAATATGTGAGGCTCTGGCTACCTGAATGGGAATATTTTTGGTTTTTTGTGTCACATAGTTGGTACCAGAAACAGCAAGAAAGGTATAATATTGCTTCTGGACTTCAGTTTCGAAGTTTCTGGCAAAATCAGAAGAATTGGTAAGACCAGCCTTCAGTTCTTCATGCAAAATAATGTCCTTGGAGGCACGGCTCTCTGAGAAGAGAACATTTTTGAGCATCTCAATGTCCTGAAGATACTGAGGATAACTGGTTACCATATACTCCACGAGGTCTTTCACATCATTGTAAGTGATGTTTTTTTTCTTGCCACTTACTTCATAGGTGAGAATGGGTTGAGAACATGCCGTGATGAAACCTGCCATCATCAGCATGGTAAGCCATTTCTTTAGATTCATAGGATTCTCCTTTTATGGTTTTATAGAGGTTTATTATAGACGAAGGGAAAAAAATATGCAAGTTTTGATATACTCTGGGTATGATAAATTTTTTTTTAGTGCAATATCTTTATCTTGATTTTTTTTTTATGATAGGGGTATAATACGAAAGGAAAGAGTATTTGTGTCACGAAATGGGGGAAAAGCAAAAGGAGGTGGGTATGCGCATATCAGGCTTTTCTTTTTTGATGGGTGTTTTCTGGCTTTGTATAATGTTTGCGTATGCAGAAACGGAAAAGCTGGTTATTCAGCAGGTTGGAATAGAGGTTCGGTCGGTTTCGGGTGGGGAGGAGATAGCTTACTTCATTGAAAAAGCCCTCCTTGGATACTCGGATAGGCAAAAGCTTCGTATTGTGAAGGCTCAAGCAGAGGATCTTTCCCTTTTGAAAGTGTCACGTCTTTCGGGTGTGGTGTCTGTTTTTTTGCGTTATACCAATGGGATAATATATGGAGATGTGAGTTTCTTTGATTCTCGTCAGACTAATGTTTTGCAAGCTCTGGTGAGTTTTGCTGTTTCAAACTGGATGGATGAAATTGACAAAAAAGTGGCTATTATTGCTTCTGAAATGTATCGACATTATCCTCCTAAACCAGTGAAAGAGCATGAGACTATCGATGTAAGCCAAACCTTTTCTCCGTATGAGGTGCGTGGACATGAGTTTTCTACGGGATTGACTATTGGTTTTGGGGGGAGAGCAATTAATTTTCGTTATGCCTTTGGTACTGATGGTTTTTCCTCAGATGATGTGGTGAAAAATCTTGCTTTTGATGTTTTGTTGTTGTGGCGGTATCGGTTGTGGTATGTGGAGGGGGGGATTCATGTTTTCCCTTTTGATGAGCTTTCTGTTCTGACTGAGACAGAAGTAGGGTATGGTTTTTTTGGTGGTGTGATTGCGCCTCTTGGGGGACTATGTCTGGGTTATGATGAGCATTATGTGGAGGTTACCAATACGGTCGGGAGTAAGATTACCAGTGAGTTTGCTACTGTTCATGTGTTTCCTCTTTTGGGAGTGAGGGTGTCTTTTCAGCCAAATTTCTGGGTGAATATGGTTATAGGCGGTTTTCCTTCAGAGGTTCCCCATAGACTATGGTCCAGTGAGGGTATTCTTGAGGGAGCAGTTTTTGATTCCATGTTTGCACGTATTCAATTATACTTTCGATATGGTCAACGATGGATGTTCTTGCTTTCATGGAAGACATGGAGTACAGGGTATTGGAGTCAAACGGGGTATCAAATGTATCCAGAGAACATATCTTTCAAAGACTATAGGTTGTCCGGGGGATCACTCAGTATTGGAGGTGCATATGTTTTTTAGGATAGGCAAGTTATCATTAGGGTTTTTATTGATTTCGGTAGGGTTGTTTTGGGGGGAAGTAAAACAAAGTCTGGGGATAGCGGGTTTTGTTGATCTTTCTTCTGAGGGAAATGAGGTAATAGGTACGATTCTCCAGAATTCTCTTTTGACGGTGCTTCAGAAAGAGAAGCGTTTTGATGTCATGATGGTTACGCAGCAGATTACCAATCTCTCTCATGCTCGAGAGGTGGGTATGGCTTGGAAGCTGGATACTATTCTTTATGGAAGTTATAGACAGGAGGGAAGGAGTTTTGTTGTGGCTGTGGAGATTTATGATATTCTTGAGAATGAATTGCGATTTTCGAGGGTTTACCGGGGTGAATACTCAAGAAATATCTTTGATACGGTTGATGTGATAGCTCTCCAGGCAAGTGAGGAAATCAAAAAGGTCCTGCCGCCTTTGTTGACGGAGGAAGATATAGCAAGAGCACAGGCTCAAAGGAGAAAGCTTTATGAACAGGAGGTATCCATTCGACGAGAGATGAGGTTAAGTGGGGGTGTTTATGTTTCTTCTATGGAATGGATTTGTGCTCGCAGGTATGGCGAGGAATATTGGAGCGGAAATGTGAGTGCGAGGACGTTTTTGTTTTCTCTGAGTGCTCGTCTGGAGATGCTTCGGTTTACCTTTGTTCAGGTTTCGCTTCCTTGGGTTCCTACCTGGTATGTGTATGATAGTAGCGGAAGAGTATTTAATTGGCAG
>JBKBIS010000119.1:0-5422 GCA_046294145.1 Brevinematales bacterium
GTCTTTGAGCGATGTTCGTCTGGATAGTTATGATATTCAGGTTCTGGCTCCCACGGTAGTTTCCTTAGTAAAAAAGACAGTGGATTCTTCGATAACACTTTCGGTTTCTAAAGAGTATGTGGCTGGTCTTCCGAATGTGGCTCAATTATTGGCTGCTGGTTATAGTGAAGGAAATAGACTGGTTTTTCGTTTGAAGGTTACCAATACCATCGAAAAACCGAAGGTTGTTTTGCTTTCTGCTGGAAAATAATCTATGGATGAGAAAAAGCTTCTCTTTGATGTTCGGTTGGGATACACAGATGAGAAAAGAATTCTTTATGAACAGGCCCTGATACACAAAATTCCGGCGGTTCGTCCGGAGGTGGGGCAGTTTCTTAGTTTGCTTGTGAGTCTTGTTTCTCCTCGTTCTCTTCTTGAAATTGGAACAGGAAGTGGATATTCAACCCTCTGGCTTCTGCGCTATCTTCCGGAAGGGACAAGAATAGTAACTATAGAGAGGGACAAAAACCGCTATAGGGAGGCTCTTGCTCTTTTTTATCAAAAGCCGGTTGAGGTGGTGTACGGGGAAGCTGAAGAGTTCTTGAAAAACTGTGGGGAAACCTTTGAGATGATCTTTTTAGATGCGGAAAAGAGGTTGTATCGATATCTTTTGCCTTATATCACCGACCATCTTTCTTGTGGTGGGCTTCTGGTGGTGGATAATCTTTTTGGGAAGTGTCTTCACCAGAAAAGAGAAAATCCCCTTCCGGCGGAAAAGGTCCTTGAGGATTTTTATGAGGAGATGGTCTCTTCACCTTATTATCGGGTATTTGCTTTTTCGTGGGAGGATGGAATTTTAGTGGGACAGAAACTATGATGTGGGATGGTCGGCCTTATCACGCTCTTAAGGGATATCTTTTGAAACGTTTTGGTTTTCCTGTGAAAAGGATCGCCCTTGATGCAGGATTTACCTGTCCCAATAGAGATGGAACACTTTCCTCTGGGGGGTGTGTATATTGTGGTGAACATGGGGCAAGGGCCTCCTATGTGAATCCGTTTGTTTCTCCAAGAGAACAGCTTCTCTCACGGATGCATTTCTGGGAAAAAAGGGGATTTCAGGGTGGGTATATTGCCTATTTTCAGGCTTATACCAATACCTATGGAAATCCTGAGTATCTGGTCCAGTTGTATACATCGGTCCTTGTGCCGGGGGTGGTGGGGATTTTTGTTGGGACACGGCCGGATTGTTTGGATGGAGAGGTACTTGATGTTTTTTCTCATCTGTCCAAGAAGATCTGGGTGATGGTGGAAGTTGGGGTACAATCTACCTGTGAGACAACTTTAAGGCTGGTCAATCGTGGACATACGGTTGTAGATTCCAGGCAGGCCCTTCTCAGTCTCAAAGATTGTGGAGTGGATAGACTTGTTCATGTGATTGGAGGGCTTCCTGGTGAAACAAGAGAGGTTTTTTTGAAAACTGTTGAGGATGTTCAACAGTGGGGTTGTGAGGCAATCAAGTTTCATCATCTCTATGTGGAGAATAATACTCTACTTTCTACGTGGTATCAAGAGGGACGATTTTCTTTGCTGGAGCGAGAGGAATATATTCAGTGGTTGGCTGAGGCACTCAGTTGGCTTGATCCGGCTATTGTTGTCCATAGACTTTTTGGTGATTGTGAGAAATCGCGACTTGTGGCCCCTCTCTGGACATTGGAGAAATCTCAGAATATACACCTCCTGGAGACATATATGAAAGTCCATAATCTCTGGCAGGGCAAATACAGATAGAAGACTTTTGTATCCGGGAGTAAGGGGTGTTTTATTTTTTTGGTGGTTGAGGATTGCCCCATACGCCATCAGAGGCAAATCTTTTGAGCCAGAATTCACCGGGAACCATACTCTCCATTTCAGAAAGAGAGATACGATATTTTTTGAAGGCCTCAAAGAGCAAACGATAGGCTATAATGACTTGCTGGATTTTTTCCTCACAGAAGAGAGGGAGTTCGTGGCAGTGATCGGGATGATAACGTTTGAGAAGTGATCTATAGGACTGCTGGAGTTCTTCAAGAGAGAAGGTTTCGGGAAGTTCAAGGATAGCCGCTGCTTCACGAAGAGATGGGGGGTTTTGCATTGTCATGTCCTTTCTTGAGAGCCTGAGCACAAAAAGAAGAAGGATCTTTTAGAATCCTGGCTCCACGAGTGATTTTGCAGAGGCTAATATGAAGTTCTGAAGCAACGGTTCTCTGAGATTTCCCCTCGGCAAGTCTTTTGAGAAGTTCCCAGCGCAGGGTGAGATCTTTTTTCTCAGCGGGGGTGAGAATCTCAGACAAAAACTTGTGCATCGTATTGGGTTCGGTAATCTCGCAAAGAATCTGAATCAAATCCTTTTCCATATTCTTATTGTATGGTGAATTTATCTTTTTTGTCAAGTGAAGAAAGTAAGGTTATGCAAACTCTTGCAAAAAACTCCCGTTGGCTTTACAATAACATACTTCAAAATGAGAGAAAAGAGAACAACTGGAGGCTTTATGATTCGTCGAGAGCAACAACGCACTCATTTTTGTGGAGAGATCTGTGAGACTGCCCTGGTGAATAAGCGTGTTACCCTTACTGGATGGGTACAGAACTATCGAGACCATGGGGGACTGATGTTTATTGACCTTCGAGATAGAAGTGGGATTGTCCAGCTTGTTTTTGATCCTCAAACTAATCCTGAGGCTCATGAGATAGCCAAGAAAGCTCGCCATGAGGATGTGATTTCTGTCAGTGGAGTGGTGCAGAATCGTTCTCCTGAAAATGTGAACCCCAAGATCAAGACAGGGGCCTACGAAGTGAAGATAGATCGTATAGAGTTTCTCAATCGTTCCAAAACTCCTCCTTTCCAGATGGATCAAGAGGATGTAAGTGAGGAAGTGAGACTCAAGTATCGCTATCTTGATATTCGTCGACCGGCCATGTATGATAATCTCTATAAACGTCATAAAATCACCCAGACGGTTCGTCGTTTTTTGGATGAGCATGGTTTTCTGGAAGTAGAAACCCCCATTCTCAATAAATCCACTCCTGAGGGAGCACGGGATTTTCTTGTTCCTTCTCGTCTTTCCCATGGGAAGTTTTATGCTCTTCCTCAGTCACCCCAGATATTTAAACAACTTCTCATGGTTGGTGGGATTGAGAGATATTACCAGATTGCCCGTTGTTTTCGTGATGAGGATCTCAGAGCTGATCGTCAGCCAGAATTTACCCAGATAGATATTGAGATGTCTTTTGTTCGCCAGGAAGACATCATGGGCCTCATGGAGCAAATGGTAGCCAGGGTTCTTGAGGAAAATTATGGGATTCAGGTGAGTCTTCCTTTTCCTCAGATGACCTATCAGGATGCCATGGAAAAATACGGTATTGATCGTCCTGATATTCGGTTTGGAATGGAACTTGTTGATGTGACAGAGGTGGTCAAGGAGAGTGAATTTAGTGTGTTCAGGAGTGTGGCGGAAAAGGGTGGCATGATCAAGTGTCTTCCTGTACCGGATGGGGATAGGCTCTCCAGAAAGGATCTTGATGATCTTATCACTTTTGTGGGGAAGTATGGCGCCAGGGGCATGGCCTGGATGAGGGTCAAGGATGGAAAACTCGAATCGAATATTGTAAAGTATTTTTCTGAGTCTATTCAGAGGAAGCTTTTAGAGGTCACAGAAGCAAAGGAAAACTATACGCTTCTCTTTGTTGGTGATGTCAAGAAAAAGGTGGTTTACGATAGTATGGCTAACCTTCGTCTCCATTTAGGAGAAAGGTTTGGACTTCGCAAGAAGGATCAACTTAAGTTTCTCTGGGTGGTGGATTTTCCCCTCTTTGAGTGGAATGAAGAAGAAAATCGCTATGATTCAGTCCATCATCCCTTTACAGCTCCTAAACTTGAGGATATGCCAATACTGGAAACAGATCCTCTCAGGGTTCGTTCTGATGCTTACGATCTTGTGCTTAATGGTATTGAGCTTGGTGGAGGTTCTATTCGTATCCATGACATGCAGCTCCAGGCCAAGATTTTTGAGCTTTTGAAGATTTCTCCGGTTGAGGCACGGGAGAAGTTTGGTTTTCTTCTGGATGCGCTTGAGTTTGGGGCTCCGCCCCATGGTGGGCTTGCCTTTGGGTTGGATCGTATGGTTATGGAATTTCAGGGGCTTTCCAATATTCGTGATGTGATTGCTTTCCCCAAGACGCAAAAGGGAACGGATCTCATGTGTGATTCTCCTTCGGAGGTTACTCCGAAACAGCTTGAGGAGTTGGGAATCAAGGTAGTGGAGTATAAAGCGAATAAATAAAAAGGCACAAGGGGTTTTTTTTATGGCACATGAAAGGAGTAAACGAAGTAAGTATCTCCTTCGTCGGGTTGTGGTGAGTTTAGTCTTTGTTGGGTTAGCGGTAATTCACTTCCTTTTGTTTAAGCAATGGATGACGTTTGTGTTTTCGGCGCTTGCTATTGGATTTCTCTGGTTTCTTGAATGGTGGTGGTCTTCAAAGCGGGGAAATATCTTGTTGGGTTTTGCTGGACTTATTTTGGGGTATTTTGTTGCTCAGCTTGTGTGGAATGTGATTAATCAGATAGTTCTTTTGACACTTCCGCAGGCGTATCAGTTTTATTTTTCTGCGCTTTTGATGTATCTTGGTTTTTTCTTTTCCTATACCATGAAGAGGTTTTCTTTTGGGGGAATTGGAATTGAAGCTGAGGAAAGAATATCTCAGGATCTTAAAATTCTTGATACCAGTGTTATTATTGATGGACGTATTGCTGATGTGGCTGAAACTGGGTTTATCTCAGGAGTGGTGATTATTCCCAAGTTTGTTCTCAATGAGATTCAGGCCCTGGCTGATTCGAGGGATCCTATCAAACGGAGTCGGGCGCGAAGGGGACTTGATATCCTCAATAAACTCAAAGAGAATCCCTCTATTGATCTTCGTATTATTTCAAAGGATTTTCCTGAGATTCGTGGAGTGGATATGAAACTTATTGCTCTTGCCAAGGAAATTCGGGCAAATATTGTTACCAATGACTATAACCTGAACAAGATCGCCAGGTTGGATGATGTGCGGATCCTCAATATCAACGATCTCGCCAATGCACTCAAAATGGTTTTTTTGCCGGGAGAGGAGCTTGAACTCGACGTACTCAAAGAAGGTAAGGAAAACAACCAGGGTGTGGGGTATCTTCCAGATGGGACCATGGTGGTAGTGGCAAACGGACAATCCTATATTGGGAGGCGTGTTCTTGTCAAAGTTACGAGTGTGCTTCAGACTTCGGCAGGTCGGATTGTGTTTACAGAGGTGAAAAAATAGATGCTTCGTGTTGGGCTTGGTTATGATCTCCATCGTTTGGCACGTGGGCTTCCTCTCTGGATAGGTGGGGTGCGGATTGACTCTCCGGTGGGTTGTGTGGCTCATTCGGATG
>JBKBIS010000011.1:0-15768 GCA_046294145.1 Brevinematales bacterium
ACCTTGCCCATGAGTTCAGCCGAAGCATCACTGGCACCCGCCTTTCCTCGAGCCCCTGTATACTTTTCCAGAATAACGCCGTATCCCATTCTTGGAGAAACCACAGGATCAAAAACTTCTTTAAACATCGGATTAATGACTGCTCCCACATCAGCAGAAAGCGCAAAACTCTTCTCAAACATTTCACGAAAGGATGCTTCTGATGCCGAAGGATCCTGAAGACGCAACAACTTTCCTATAGCATTTTGCAAGAAACGAGAACGTATACCGGTAACCCCGTACGAACCAATTTCCTCCTTGTCCACAAGAAAAACAATGAGAGTTTTCTCAGGAGTTTCTTCAAAATCCCGAATAGCCCGATAGGCCGCATAACTACACACTCTATCATCATGCCCATAAGCCCCTACCATACTCCTATCAAAACCTATATCCCTTGCCTCAAAAGCAGGAACAATCTCAATCTCTGCCGAGATAAAATCCTCCTCTTCAATCCCATACTCATCATGAAGATGCTTAAGGGCCAAAGCCTTTATACGCTCAGAGAGATCCTTATCCTCTATAGGACGATTTCCCACCACCAGTCGAAGGTTCTCCCCCTCAATCCCATCAAGAAGCTTCTTCTCCCCTTGAGATTTTCCAGCCAGATGAGGAAGAAGATCATTGATAGTAAAAACAGGATCGTCTCCCTTCTCTCCAATGGTAAGATCAACACTTGAGCCATCCCTGCGGATAACTGTTCCATGAAGAGCCAAAGGAATATTCACCCACTGGTATTTTTTGATACCACCATAGTAATGAGTTTTCAAAAGGGCCATATCTCCATCCTCAATGAGAGGAACTGTCTTGAGATCCAAACGAGGCGCATCAATATGAGCCACCACCATGTTGACGCCTTCTGAGATAGGCTTTTTACCAATAATAGCAATCAAGATATTTCGATAGCCATTACGCAAGAAGACCTTATCACCAGCTTTCAGAGACTTTTTCTCTTCCAAGGGATAGAAACTATGCTTTCTTGCTTCCTCTTCAACAAATCGCACACACTCTCTTTCTGTTTTGCAGGTAGAAATAAAATACTTGTACTCATCAGCAAACGAATAAATGGCCTCAATCTGGTCCTTCTTATTGTCCCAAACATTTTTGCGTTCATAGGCAAAGGGAATGGTTTTCTTTTCAGCCATGGTAATCTCCTTATCGAAAAAGAAGTTGAGATATTATTGTAGAGACTACCGATGGTTTTGTCAAATGAAAGAGAAACCAGCAAGAAAGGCATGCTATGGCGATATTTCAGCAACAGAGAACTTTTGCAGGCCACAAGACACAGGGCTATTACCTTGTTTCAGCTAACCATGGGCAGATGAAACGTTTTACTCACATCCATACCAACCAGAGTAATAGCAGTCAAACGGCTTCCACAAAAACCTTCGTCTCCTCTCCACTTCCTTCAAGCAAAAATCCTCTAAAAAATAAACCCTGTCCGTGTGAAAAAAGAGTCTATTTCACCCAGGCTGAGATATGATAATAGCCCTTCTTCTCCCCCGCTTGTCCCTTACTTTTTTGACGCACCCCTTGACATCTCTTGAGAGTCATCTCAAAACCATTCCTTCAAGATAAACTCAAGCCCCTGTGTCGTTATCGTTTTCTCTCAAAAGTCAATCAATACTTCCAAATACAGAAAAAAATTCATTAAAATTGAATCACATACCTATTCCCCAAAACAAGACCTCCTTCTCACATCTTTTCCTGAAATTTAGCTTATTTGTACAGGTTTATTTTAAGAGATATTTATTTTCTGTCAAATTTTGAATTTTATTCACAAAATATAAAAGGAAAGGCCACCTGAACAAAACAGGTGGCCTAGGGAGGGGGAAGCTTTTATAGGAGGTTTCTTGGAGGGCTACTTGTCCACCACAGGATCCTTTTGAAGTTGCATGCGGTATTTTTCCTGCTGGTAGAGATAGAGATTTTCTACAAGCCGCATTTCTTCTATGCGCTGGCGGCGCTTTGCTCTGGTTGTAATAATTTGCCACACCTCTTCGTCGTTGATATCTTCCACTATATCACTATCAACAACATACGGGGTATATTCCATATCAATAGACTTGATGTAAGTGACAAAGTCTCCACCAATCTGATCAGCATTACGGTATATAATAATAGCATCAAGAACAAGATAGGGCACATCTTTGGGATAGAGGGGCTCACGACGAAGTATCTTGGCATTGAACTTCTCAGAAAAGTTGGGATTTACATACATGAGCTTTCTCCATCCTTCAAAATTGAGCCAACCCACAAAAAATTCCTGGTAGTTTTCATTCTTGTCACGGAAGCGTATGCTTGCCCCATAGGGATAGTTCCTGCCACTGATCCACATGGAGACAGAACGGACTTCAGATACATTAGGCATAACCCCATTGGAAATATTCATATAGCGCCCTTCATCGTCATAAATCTTGATAGGAAAGGGAGGCTGAATAAGGGCATTGGCATTATTCTTCCAGGTCGGGAAGTGGATACGTGCTCCAAGTACGGTTCCGAATCGTTTACTTTCCACAGGTTTGCAATAGCTTTGAAAACGATTCTGATCCAGATTTGCCGACTCATTGAGTTTGATAGTCCAGTTCTCAAGGAGAAAATCTTTGAAACCAAACCGGATATAAGGCTGTCCATCGATGTTGGTAATATAGCTCTCTTCCGGGCCCTCAAATTGGAGTTTTATTCGCTGATCGTGTTCAGAGAAATCAATTACATTTCGGCTGATAACGCTGTAAGCGTTCACTCCAAGAATTAGTACCCACAGATATGTAGCTATTCTCCTCATAACCCACTCCTTTGTATTGTTACATCCAGAAAATCGGAAAAAATTAAAAAAGCCTTATATTTTCAGGGGGCTTTTTTTAAGTATTTTTGCTGAAAAGAGACAAAAGATGGGGAAAAGTATTTTTCTGTCTTGGCTGAGTAAACCAACTCTGTGCTGAAACAAGGTGATTGCTATCGTTTCCCATTTTCCAAAAGAAGACATTTCTCTCTCATTTGCAAGGCAAAAACCTTAAAAACTTGACTATTTTCGTTTTTTGCATTTTAATAATAGTACTTGAAAAAGGTGGAGGTGAAAAAGTGATACTATCGGGTGCGAAGATTCTGGTTGAATGTTTGAAACGAGAGGGAGTAGATGTGATTTTTGGCTATCCCGGCGGGGTAGTTATTCCTCTTTTTGACGTTCTTTACGAAGAAAAAGACATCAAGCTCATCCACGTTCGTCATGAACAAGGAGCCGCTCACGCAGCTGATGGCTATGCTAGAGCCTCAGGTAAAGTAGGGGTATGTTTGGCAACCAGTGGGCCTGGAGCAACTAACCTTGTGACAGGGATTGCGACTGCCTACATGGATTCTATTCCGATGATAGCTATCACAGGACAGGTGGCCACCTCCATGATAGGAAGTGATGCCTTTCAAGAGGTGGATATCACCGGTATTACCCGCCCTATTACCAAGCACAATTTCCTTGTGAAAGATGTGAATGACCTTGCCCGGATTGTACGAGAAGCTTTTTACATTGCTCGTACAGGAAGACCAGGCCCTGTGCTTATTGATATTCCCAAGGATGTTCTCACAACCAAAACAGAATTTATCTGGCCAGAGAAAGTAGAACTACGAAGCTACAAACCCTTTTTCAAGGTGAACCAGGGTCAGATCAAGAAAGCTATCGAACTTTTAGAAAAGGCTCAAAAACCTATTATCTACTACGGTGGGGGAGTTATTGCAGGGGATGCCAGCCATTTACTCGTTGAATTTGCAAGAAAGCACAAGCTTCCTGTGACTTCGACTCTTTTAGGCCTTGGTGGATATCCAGCTGATCCCAAAGATCCCCTTTATCTTGGTATGCTTGGTATGCATGGAACAGTCTATGCTAATTATGCCATCTATCATTCTGATCTTATCTTGGCTATTGGGGCGCGCTTTGATGATAGAGTTACAGGCAAAATTGATGAATTTGCCCCTGAGGCCAAAATTATCCATATTGATATAGACCCTTCTTCGATAAGCAAAAATGTTGTGGTTCATGTTCCCATAGTAGGTGATGTAAAAGACGCTCTCACCGAACTTCTCAAGTATGATTTTCATGTTCATACGGATGCCTGGCTCAAACAGATTGCGGAATGGAAGAAGGCCAATCCTCTCACCTATCAACAGAGTTCACAGGTTATCAAGCCTCAGTATGTGATAGAAACACTCTCTCGCCTCACCAAGGGAGGGGCCATTGTATCTACTGAGGTAGGACAGCATCAGATGTGGGTGGCACAATACTATGAATTTGTCAAACCAAGGACTCTTTTGAGTTCTGGTGGTTTAGGAACTATGGGGTTTGGTTTTCCGGGAGGCATTGGAGCGCAGATAGCCTGTCCTTCCATGCAAACTATTGTAATTGCTGGAGATGGTTCTCTTCAGATGAATATCCAGGAAATGGCTACAGCCAGATACTATGATATTCCTGTTAAGGTGATAGTTCTCAACAACACATATCTTGGCATGGTTAGACAATGGCAGGAACTCTTTTACAACAAGCGCTATTCTGCTGTAAAACTGGCCAAAGTGACGTGTGAGGGCAAGGAATGCTACTACCCAGACTTTGTAAAAGTAGCCGAAGCCTACGGATGGTGGGCTTCCCGTATAGTAGACCCTGCCGATGTGGAAAAGGCACTCAAAGACTTACTTTCCCAACAAGGCCCTGCTCTTTTAGATGTAGTCATCGAACAGGAAGAAAATGTTTTCCCTATGGTACCAGCAGGAGCCAATCTCACACAAATGATAGGAGGACTTGCCTGATGCAATACACACTTTCTGTTTTGGTTGAAAACCATTTCGGAGTACTGGCAAGGATTGCTGGACTCTTCTCTGCCAGAGGATTCAATATTGTCAGCCTTTCCGTAGCAGAAACAGAAGATCCAACTGTCTCTGTGATGACTATCGTGGTGGATGGAGACAATCGTGTGGTAGATCAGGTCAAAAAACAACTCAACAAGCTTATCGAGGTAATCAAGGTAAGAGATCTCACTGAAGAGGAGTACGTAGAACGAGAACTTGCTCTCATCAAAGTAGGAGTCAATGCCACCAAAAGACGCGAGATTATAGAAATTGCCGATGTATTCAAAGGGAAGGTAGTGGATATTTCTCATACCACTATAACTATTGAGGTTACTGGTTCTGAAGAAAAGGTAGATGCCATCATAGATCTTCTCAAGAGTTATGGTATTCTTGAGATGGCAAGAACAGGGAAGATTGCTCTTTTACGTGGATAACAAACAATAATTTTATAAGGAGGATAGACGCGATGAAAGTCTATTACGAAAAAGATGCCAAAATGGATGCCATCAAAAGCAAAAAAGTCGCCATTATTGGGTATGGCAGCCAGGGATACGCCCATTCAAATAACCTTCATGATTCTGGTGTGGAAGTAGTGGTTGGTCTTCGCAAGGGAAGCCCTTCCTGGAAAAAGGTAGAAGATGCTGGTCTCAAAGCTATGGAAGTAGCTGAAGCCGCTGCCTGGGCTGATATCATTATGATGCTTCTTCCTGACGAACTCCAGGGAGACGTTTATCGGCAGTCTATTGAGAAAAATCTATCCAAAGGCAAAATGCTTATGTTTGCCCATGGGTTTAATATTCACTTTGGTCAAATTGTCCCCCCAGCCGATGTGGATGTAGCCATGGTAGCCCCCAAAGGTCCAGGTCATATGGTACGGGAAGAGTACAAAAAGGGTGGTGGTGTTCCCTGTCTTGTAGCCGTCCATCAAAATGCTACAGGCAAGGCTCTTGAGATTGCTCTTGCCTATGCTCATGCCATTGGAGGAGCTCGCGCAGGGGTCATTGAAACCACCTTCAAGGATGAAACCGAAACAGACCTCTTCGGAGAACAGGCTGTACTCTGCGGTGGCGTTACCAACCTCATGAGAGCCGGCTTTGAGGTCCTTGTTGAAGCTGGATATCCACCTGAAATGGCATACTTTGAATGTATTCATGAGATGAAACTCATTGTAGACCTTATCTATCAGGGTGGTTTCTCTGACATGCGCTACTCTATTTCCAATACGGCTGAATATGGGGATTATGTTTCCGGGCCTTATGTCATTGACGAAAGCGTCAAACAGCGTATGAAAGAGGTTCTTCGTCGTATCCAGACAGGAGAATTTGCCCGTGAGTGGATGCTGGAAAACAAGGTAAATAAACCTTCGTTCATGGCCAAGCGAGCCTTGTGGGCAGAACATCCCCTTGAAAAGGTGGGAGCTCAGCTTCGCGCCATGATGCCCTGGATCCAGAAGGGAAAAATCATTGATAAATCAAAGAACTAAACCTTTCTTCAGGGACTCATTTCCCAAAGAAAAAAAGGCCATCTGGCTAATGTCAGATGGCCTTTTTTGGAAATAATTTATGTACAAACCCAAAGGAGGAAGAGTGATTCTTCTCACAGCCATCTCTCTAAAAAAGTACCTGAAAACCCTCAAAAAGAAAATACCCACGTGGCTCCGACGGTTTAGCATAGGGATGTGGTTATTTGGGATAGGAATAGGGTTCATAGAAGGTTGTATGCGGGAATCACAGCCAACACAACCTTATGAGAGTCTTGTCTGGACAAACGAGTGGCTACAACTCCGTAAAAGGGAACTGGCTCTTCCCCTGGAAATTCGTCGACTTGGTCTTTTTCTCACCCTTCCCCCCTCTTTAGAGGAGTGGAAAATCACCATTGAAGATTCTCTGTCTCAAAATCTTCTCCGCTTTCATCGCATTGTTGCCAATGAAAACCCTGAAGCACGAATATATATTGAGATGATCCCTATTCGTAGTCAGTCAATAAGCCCCGACAGAACCATCTATGAAATCCGGGGAAATTTTCGAATAGATATTGGCGAATTTCCCTTCCGTTCCAATGCTACAGTTTTTGACAGAATATACACTGTAACAAACTATCCAGAGGACAGAGTGTACCTCTATCTCATCTCTCGCTGGGCAAAGTATCTCTCAGAAGAGATCCATTATGGATGGAGCATCTCCCAGGACTTTTCTCACATACCACTTTTAGGAGGAACCAATGCAACGGATGTTTCTTTTCCATGGGCCCAATGAAGTCCTCAGACGTTTTCGTGTAGAAGAAATCCTGGAAAGGTTCCCACAAAAAGAGAGGGAAGTTGTGTATGTGCCGGAAAAAGACCCTGCTTCTTTTGAAAGTCATGCACTCTCAGATTTTCTTTTTGGGGAGGGACAGATCTATCTTCTCAAAAACTGGGATAATCTAAAAGATAACGTCAGAGAAGAATGGGAAAAAGTCCTGCTTTCCGTGGTATCTTCGGATATACCCCATATCTTCATCCTCTCAACATCTTCGGTGAGCAAAAAGTTTCTCTCCGCTATAGCCAATTTTGCCCAGATCGAAGAGTGCAAAAACCTGTATGGACGAGACATTCAGCACTTCATAAAACAAACGTTTCAAAAAAAAGGCTTTGAGGTAGAATCTTTAGTATATGAATATCTTCTTGATATCAGCCATGAATCCCTCGAAGAGATAGATCGTATGATGGCTATCCTTGAAGAAGCCGCTTCCAAAACCAAAAGAATCACCCTTGAACTCTGTCAGCATCTCCTCGCTCCTGCAGAAAACCATTCCATATTTGATCTCATCCGGGGTATTTTCACCAATCAACCCAACCTCTCTCTTTCAGCCTTTCGAAGTCTCAGGCTTGAAGGAGAATCCCTGCAGCGAATACTTGCCATGGTCTATCGCGCCACAAGACTTCTCTGGAGCTATAAAACAAAGGGCAATCTCTCCCTTGATAAGTGGGCAGAAAAAGTTTCCATATCACTTTTTGAGGCACGACGTATCCAGGAATACGACAAAAAAATTTCTCAAAAGAAACTAAGTGAATGGTTTGATCATATTGCCTACCTTGAACAGCTCTCCAAAAGCACAAGAGAAGATGTGGCCGACGTTCTCTTTGAAGCCTTTTTGCTGGAGGGCTAATGAGATACACGTTTGAAAAACTTTCTGTTTCTCAGAAGATCAGAAAGATAGCCTCCATAGCCAGGGACGTCATCAAAGATCCATCCAAGACACCTCTCTTCTGGGAATGTGTACACTGGATACAAAATGATTCTCACCCAAGACTTCAGAAAGCCTTCAGAACCATCATGGAAAGACAAAAGAAACTCCTCAACACTCCCTCTGAATGGTACCACCTCTACCATGATCTTCTCGCTCTCAATCACGAAACCGTAAAAGAAGAGGAATTTCTTGCTCCCATCTTTGACAGAGAAGAACCACTCCACAAGTGGCCTGCAGGTGTCCTCCTCTGTGATATACGTTCCCCCTTCAATGCAGGCAGTATCATACGAACAGCAGAAGCCTTCGGCTGGGAAGAGGCAAGCCTCTGTGGTATTACTCCACCTGTTTCCCATCCCCGTGTCACCAGAACAAGCATGCATACCCATGAATGGATTTCTATCCGCTCCTTTGTCCATCCAGAAGAGGGAATCAATTTTTACAAAGAAAAGGGATACGCTATACTTGCTCTCGAAGTAAGTCCTCAGTCCCATTCTCTCTGGGATTTCACCCCACAGGCTCCTTTCGTGCTGGTAGTTGGCAATGAAGAATTTGGTCTCTCAGAAGAAACCCTGGCTCTTGTTGATACCACCCTTTTTATACCCCTCTATGGACGGAAACTCTCTCTCAATGTAGCCAATGCCTTTGCCATTGCCTCGGCTGTTCTCACAGAGCATCTGAGGAAGCAACAACAGGAAAAAACTGAAAAAGAAACATATCCCCATCTTTCGTCTTCGCCTCACTGATAAAAAGCCGAAAACGCCCCTTCTCTGAATACACCACAAAGAACCCCTCTTTTTCTTCAATGGCCCATTCCCGGAGAAAAGTATAGACATTCTTCCCTAACATATCCATTTCAAAGAGCTCAAAAGCCTTCTGGTTCTGATAAAGGACCCTTTTGAAAAAGCTACAGATGAGAAGAGGATATTCCACCACCCGAAGAATTCCCTCAATTTTCGCAAGAGGAAACTCTTCCGGATGGAAATACCATCGAAATTCAGGATACAGAATAATCCGATTTTCATTTTTGTCTAAAAAAAGAAGAGGGATAGCCATGTGAGAAGACGGCTCTTTGACAAACAAAAACTCCTCCAACTGAGAAAGAGAAAGCCTCTGAACCAGCCTTTCCACCTCAAAAGGAGGTTTTCCCACCATCCTTTCTAAATCCCGCTTGAAGACAACCCCTTCATACTCTCCACCACGAAAAAGAACAAGCGCATTTACATACGGTGCCTGATAAAAAAGCCCCAAAAGATTTTCCGCTGTCGATAGCATATTTCTTCCCTCATTGTCTCAATTGAGACGCCTGAGTAATCCATTTTGTACTCACCTCACTTTCCGAGACGGCAAAGACGCCCTGTCTTTCAAAGGAATACGCATAAAGAAACCCTTCCCTGCCTTGCGAAGAAACCCACAGACTATTGGTTCTTCCACTCCCCACGAAGAGGACCCCATACCGAGGACGAGAAAGCCCATAACCCTGAAGAAGCCCGGCTTTTGTTTCTGAAGTGAGAAAATGATCCACCTGAATAGGATAAAAGTCCAGAAGCATAGACTTCACAGAGAAATTGGTGAGAAGACGATTTGCCGGATAAATCATCTCCCACTTCCCTGCATTCGTTTGAAGTTCAACAACCTTTGCCCCTTCATAGAAAAACACCACCCTCTCAAGAGCGTCAAAAGGAATATCAAAAATATCAGGCCACCGATAAGATCCTTGATCCTGAACAAGATCTACTAAATTAAACGTGTATACCTGATAGTTTGTTTCTGTATTATTGATACGAACATAATAATAGTTTTGTCCAACACTTACAGAACCAATATCAATAACAAATGCTTCCCCTCGATTATTACTGATAACAAACCGATAAAGATACGGAGAGAAACCATACTCCACCCAATTGGTCTCATGGACAACCACAAAAGCCTGTTCACTTTTGATACGACTAAGATTGTCTAAAAGTCTGTGAAGAAGTTCAGGATGAGCCTTTTCCTTCACAGGAAAAACCATGTACCACGTAGAATCCTTCTGCTCAAAAGCAGTATACTCCATCGTATTGGTCTTATTAAAGCTCCGGCTGATAAAGACAACCTCATCCTGCGACCATGGGAAAATTGAGATCTGAATTTTATCCGATTTTTCCGACCTTCGAAAAACAAGATAAATTCCTCCTAAAAGAAGAAACACAACCAACCATACCACAAGAGACATATTTTTCTTTGCCATGGTCCTCTCCTTGTTTTATTCTCTTACAAAAAAGGGGGGCTGAGAAACTCCCAGACCCCCACCATGTTATTTCTGCACAGGAAGAGGGGAAAGTGAAGGCTGTGTCCCCATCACCTCAGTATTGCGCTTAATAGGATACGCCTCACGAAGCTGCATCACATAACGGGCTACCCACTCCTGAAGTTTACGATTGCCCAATTCTTGCTGGATAAATTGTTTCATCTGGGATGCGGGGATATTCATTCTGGAAAGCTGGGCTCTATTCTGATCATAGAAGGCATTAATCTCTGCTTCACTGGGAAGAAAAACAGAAGTATCACTTGGAAGGTGACTCTTGAGATAAAGCTGATATATTGCCTGGCGAGTAGCAGCCTGAAGAAGGAAGCGATTTTCAGGATTGTCAAAATTCTTATCCTTACTCGCCTCCATAACCACCACATACTGGTTAATCAACTCCTCAAGGATCTGACTCTTGAGAGAGGGATTATTGATAAATTGACTGCGCTGCGCAGCTGGTACCTGTGAAAGAAAAAGTTCAATGCCCTTCTCAAGATCCTCCTGTGTGATAACATATTCACCTACCTTTGCCATCCAGTTTGTGGCTTTGGTTTTTGGAAGGGGATTCACCATTTCAAGAGCAAAAGCTCCGTCTCTTTGAGAAGAAAGGATCTTCATAAGAAAAGCCCCTCCCACAAGACCCACAACAAGCCCAATAACAATACCAACAACAAGACTTACACCTGATGAAAGTTTTTGCATAATTTTCTCCTTGTGCTGATTTTTCAACAAAAAATTGTAATCAAAAAGCACCAAAAAATCAAGTTTTTTCTTTTTATGCCGATACACCTGTATCGAAAAGGGAGGCTATATGCAAAAATCATGGTTTTTGGGACTCCTGGTGATGGTTCTACTGCTTGTTTCACAGAACAAAGGATTGGATTATTCCGATCCTGTTCTTGTCGTCGATGCGGCATGCATCTTCTTGATGAAAGGGGATTATGAGTATCTTCTGCTTTTAACAGAAGAAAATGAAAAAAAGAAAACCCTGATGATTCTCTCCAATCTCCAGAGCAATAAAAACGCCAGAACCTGGCTCAAAGAAGAGATGGAAAAGTTAGGTGGTTATGAGGTAGTCCAGGCTGAAATGTACACCAATGGAACCAGTCAATACGCCGTCGTCACCACCAGATGGCTCATCAAAAACACCTCAAAAGAGGTCAGTGAATTTACAACCCCAGAAGAAAAAGCAAAAATCAAACCCCATATTGTTATGTCTGTTGATTATCTTCTGAAAAAAATTGATAACAAATGGAAGATTGTATCCACAAAAACAAGGCAATAAAGATGAGGGCATGTCCCTCATCTTTATTTGTCTCCAACCCCATCGAGCTTGACTTCTCTTTTCATAAGAAAATAATCAAGAGAAACTATCCTGGCCTGATCTACTACAACAAAACCAAAACGCTTATAATAGGGCACATTCGTGGGATTCTGGGTTTCAAGATACACACAAAATCCCACTCTCTCCGCTTCTTTCAACAATTCTTTTATCATCTCCTTTCCAATTCCTTTACCCTGACATGGAGGATCCACTCCAATAGCTGAAAGAAAAAAAGCTCTTTCATCTCTATACCTTTTTCTGAAAGATGCTGTCACACAGGCAAAAAAGATCATTTTGACAAGAGCTCCAACACCCACAGAGAAAACAAACATCACCCCTTGAATGAGAAGAGAAAAACTTAAGGTAATCCCACTTTCATAGGGAGACTTCCAGATGGCAATACCCTCTAAAAGATCTGAAGAAACCCACACATGACGAATATTCGCCAGAAAAAGAACCCTATAGAAAGCCACTATTTTCCTGAAACGACTCCTTTCAGAGGGGAAAAACCACCTGTACAGAGGATCATGGAAGAAAGCCTTTGCAAAAACACGAGCGGCTTCCTCAAGTAATTCTGGATTCAGGGCTTTCATAGGCCCTCCTTTTTTATTCTACTTCAAGATAATTATCTACCTCCTCAGGAGAAATGAGTACCTGTCTTGGTTTACTTGTCCCCGTACTTGGTCCAAGGATACGCAAACTCTCCATCATATCCACAATTCGGGAAGCCCGATTATACCCTATTCGAAGCTTTCGTTGGAGAAAAGAAGCAGATACCTCTCCCGTTTCCGCCGCCAACCGAAGGGCCTCTTCAAAGAGAGGATCTCTTGGTCCCCGTTCTCCATCACCAGAAGATGGATTTTCCACTTCTTCCATGAGTTCATCAATATTAAGAAGATACTCTACCTTTTTCTGACGTCTGATCTCATAAACTAAGGTTTCAATTTCCTTACTGGAAACATAAGGAACCTGAAGCCTCACAAGATCCGTATTCTTCGGCGAAAGAAAAAGCATATCCCCTTTGCCAAGAAGCTTTTCCGCCCCTCCCCTATCAAGAATCGTACGGGAATCCGTCTGAGAACTCACACGAAAGGCAATACGAGAGGGGAAATTCGCCTTGATAATCCCTGTTACCACATCTACACTGGGCCGTTGAGTAGCAACCACGAGATGAATACCCACAGCTCGAGCCATCGCAGCAAGACGGGAAATCACCCGCTCCGTTTCCTTTGGCATTCGAAGCATGAGATCCGCAAACTCATCAATCACCACGATGAGGTAATAGAGAGACTCCAAACCTTTTTCTTTTGGAGAAAACTTCTGATATTCCATTATATTTCGTACACCAAGCTCACTAAAGAGTTTGTAACGCCGCTCCATTTCCTGAACGACCCATTCAAGTACCACAATAGCCACCTCTGGTTGAGTAATCACAGGGGCAAGGAGGTGTGGAAGACCGTTATAAAGCTCCAGTTCCACCATCTTGGGATCAATGAGAAGAAAACGAAGTTCCTCATAACTCTTCTTGAAAAGAAGGCTTGCCAAAAAAGCATTCACATACACACTTTTTCCACTACCTGTTGTTCCTGCAATGAGAAGATGTGGCATTTCGACAAGATCTTCCACCAGGATGTTTCCTGTGATATCCTTACCAAGGATAAGAGGAAGAACAGCTTCACTTTTTCTAAACTCTTCACTCTCAACAACCTCTCGTAAAAGCACATGACGACGTTTCCTATTCGGCACTTCAATACCAATCAAACCCCGTTCCCCAATTGGTGTCACAATACGAATATGAGCATCCCCAAGGTTCAAGGCAAGATCATCAACAAGGTTAGTAATAGACCTGAGTTTCAGACCTATAGGTGGCTGGATCTCATACCTTGTAATAGCCGGACCACGACTATACCCAACCACCCTCACATCTATCTTGAAGCTCTTGAAAGTCATCTCAATGAGATGGGAAACAGCTCTCACCTCACTCTCATCCTCCGGTCCAAAACGTTCCTTCAGATCCACCTCCAAAAGAGAAGAAGCCGGGGGCTTATAGAGAAGATTTCTTATATCCTCTGGTTTCTCCGATATCTCATCTCTGAGAGAAAGTGTTTCCCGAGGAGAAGCAAGCGGTGGCACGGTTTCTTTTTCCTCTTTCTTTTCATCCCCAGAGGAAGAAAACAAGGACAAAGCTTTTTCCTCTTCTTCCATCCGTTCTTCTCCAATCTCTTCCCTCACCAAAGAAGTTTCTTTCTCTCTCTCTTCCCCATCGGCAAGAACTTCTCCTGAAGACAACTCTTTGTGGACCGTATTTTCCTCTAACGGTACAGGTGTAATTCCACAAGCCTCGGCCAGTTCTTTTTTTAAAACCATAGATGCCGAAGAGTCAACAAGCCAAAAAGGTATCTCAATATTTGCCTCCTCCCCCTCTTCATGAACAGGACGACGAAGAAAATCCGGTTCCTCTCGTTTCTCTTCTATCTCAGGCACAAAAGCACTTTCCTCAATTCCCTCTTCTTCTAAAGGAGTCGATACCAGGGTTTCCGAGAGTCTCTGATGACGTCCAGAACTCTTCACAAAAGCCATAACTAACGATCCCACAGCAAAAAGTATTCGCTGCAAGATTCTGAGAGAAGCCACCAACGACCAGAGAAAAGACAAGAGAAAAATTCCCCCTATAACCGGTTTTGGTATAACCTCAGAAAACGTTGTAGCCACAGCAAATCCTACAAGTCCTCCCCATCGGAAATCCACATCCTTCGAAAAAATCGCACACACTACAGAAAGCGAAATAGCCGCAATGAAAAAAAGAAGCACTTTGAGCCAGATTTGACCCACCTTGCTTTTTGCCAGCACATGAAGTCCCACCACAAGAAGCCCAAAAGAGAGAAGAAGCGCCGAAGGAAAACCATAAATAACCACAAGATACGAAGAAGCCCAGGCACCAGCTCGACCTGCTATATTTTCCGTAATCAAGTTTGGGTGGGATACAAGAAATACCGTATCTTCAGGATGAAAGCTCAGGACAGCGAGAAGAAGAAAAGCACTCAAACCAAGACAGAGATACCCTATCACCAACCTCACATGGTACCCTTCCAGAGAAGGCTCAAAACAACAAGGCCAAGAAAAATTCTATAATATCCAAAAACCCTAAAATCATGCCTCTGTATATATCGCATAAGTCCTTTAATAACAAGCCAGGCTACCACAAAAGAGACCACAAACCCCGTACCCAGAACAACAAACTCCGAGAGAGAAAAGACAGATGCATGCTTCATGAGTTTCAGCCCAGAAGCCCCTACCATTACTGGAATAGCCAGAAAAAAAGAAAAGCGAGCTGCACTTTCCCGGGATAATCCCAGAACAATTCCTCCTAAAATTGTTGCCAGCGACCTCGATGTCCCCGGAACAAGAGCAAGACACTGAAAAAGCCCTATTCCTACCGCCTGCTTAAAGGAAAGAAGTTCTAATGGTGTTCTATGATCAAAATGACGATCCGCCCACCACTCTATCACTAAAAGAATCAGTCCATAAACTATCAAGGCCACACTGACCACCACAGGTGTAAAAAGCACACTCTCAATCCAATCATCCAGAAGAAAACCAAAGACAAAAGCCGGTATTGTTGCTACAAGAACCATCAGCCAGGTTCTCCATATTCGACGAATTTTTTGTGTCTTTCCAAAGGGCCAGAGCTCCTCAAAGTAGAGCACCACCACCGAAAGAATGGCTCCTAATTGAATAACCACCTCAAACGTAGTAACGAAATTCTCTGAGCCAGCCAGTTTCACCACCCGATCCAGAAGAATCAAATGCCCTGTACTACTAACAGGCAAAAACTCAGTAATACCCTCCACCAACCCAAAAATAATTGCCTTAGCTATCTCCAAAAGGATATCCATCACCTCTACTCCTATTTGTCAAATTTAACATTTTTGAGAAAATCCCCAAGAGTAGGACTTGCAACCGGAGATTTTCGTTCAGCAAGCTTGCCACTCACCCGACTCCCGCCCGTTTTCCCGGCATCCCCTCCACGTTTCTCCTCTCGATTTTGTGGCTTTGGTTTTGCCAT